>WJJB01000350.1 GCA_014729935.1 Candidatus Bathyarchaeota archaeon
ACTAAAATCCTTGTCGATTATACCCACCATGCTTCAGGAGCGTGTCCATCATTACCTTGATGTTTTCAGGCTTGCAGGCATCGGTGATATCCGTGGTTGGCCCGAGAATATACCCGCCACCTTTTGCAGCAACTCGCAAACATCGCTTGGTGGCAGCTACCACGTCGGCAGGCTTGCCAAAGGGAAGCAATTCAGAGCAATCCAAGTTGCCTATCAAGCAAACTTCGTTCCCATACGCTTCTTTCAAGTGTGCAAGATCCATGCCTGCCGCGGGTTCCAAGGATTGGATACCATCGAATCCCGACCTGATCAATCCCTCGAAGAATGGTTCCGTGAACCCGTCCGAGTGGAAAAACGTGAGGACACCGCGCTTGTGACAATACATGTTAAGTGTAGTGTAAATGGGCTCGATGAGATCGTGAAACACTGCAGGTGGAAACATCACCCGACCCTTATAGGCACAATCATCTGCCCAAGTAACGATCTCGAATCCAGCATCGCACCATCCCTTTGCTACTTCTATCAGGTTCTTTGTTATATTTCGAGCAAGCTTTTTCAAGAAATCCATTTTCTTACGGTAAAAATACGAGAACCTTCAAAAAGAGAATGCTTCCCTGATGGGTTCAAAGCATGTGGTCACGGGAATCGGGACAAGACCTTGATCAATCATTTTCGGATAGGCGCTTTCCCACCGAGTGATCCAGCTTGTATCGATTTCAACATCAAAATATCCTGCATCGATCCAACGCTCCCACGATTCCATGGAATTCAAGAAACCGGATTGATACTTGAACTGCCCGTAACGGTTCTTCCGATGCAATCTACCAAACCTGTCAACGCGCTCCTCCCCTTCGAGTGAGGCTTGCACATCCTCTTGGATTTTCAAGGATTTGTACCTGATGGGAACTTGATGCAACCAGACTCCATCGAACTGGTAGAACTTGTACAGGGTCCAATCTCCTTCCACGAGAAGAATATCTTCTTCTAGGATATCATCTTCGAATCGCTGGATGGCGGCTTGCCTAAAACCTGCCATCATGCCCTCCACGAAGGAAGGCACCCTATCTGGTTCCTCCTTGTTTTCAAGTGCCACGAGAAGTCGTTGACGTGCATCCACGTGAATCACATCATGAAAGGGATCGATCCCTTAAATAGAAATCTTCTTTACTTTCCGGCTACTAAACTCCGGGAGACAAGATGGTAAGGAAACGAGAAGCCTTCCCGGAGGAAGGCGAGTTGATCATGGCCACGGTCGTGGACGTCCAGCAAACCCATGCATACCTGATTTTAGATGATTACAGGGGGCTCCCAGGTGAAAAACAGGGACGCAGCTCACTCAATGTCACCAAGGAAATTCGCAATAACGCCATGGCTTACATGCATATTAGCGAGCTTGCAAATCACTGGATCAAGAACATCCGTGATTTCGTCAAGGAAGGGCAGAAGATGGTATGTCGGGTTCTAAAGGTCGACCCCAGGAAGGGACACATCGATGTTTCAAAGCGAAGGGTCTCGGGGAAGGAAAAGAAGCAAAAAATAATGCACTGGAAGCAAGCCAACAAGGCAGAGGGCTTGCTTAAGATCCTGTCTATCCGGTTTGAAACCACGCTCCAAGACGTGTATGATAAACTGGGATTCCCGCTGGAAGACGTGTATGGCGAGATCTGGTCTGCTTTCGAAGATATCAAGGAGCACGGAATAGAAGCCATCATGGATCTGGATTTCATAGAGGATATCGATGAAGAATGGCTTGAAGAGCTTGAGAAGATCGTTCAACAATATGTCGAGATACGAACCGTCAATATTGTTGGCGAGCTCGAACTGATCAGCTACGATCCTGCTGGGGTCGAGCTCATCAAGAAGGCGATCTCGAGTGGGAGAAAGCAGAAACCACCAAAGGGAGAAAAGGTTAGCCTCGACTTCCAGCTGATTACACCACCAAGGTACCGGCTTGAAATTGAAGCTGGCAATTACCAAGTGGCTGAAACTTATCTCAAAAAAGTCACGGATAAGATAATCTCAACCATAGAAAGTTCAGATGGTACAGGTACATTCACGAGGTAAGCATTCTCAATGCCCACGCTGTTGAAGAAATGCAGGGATTGTGGCACCTACACCATGAAGGAAGGTCCTTGCAAGAACTGCAACTCCAACGCGGTGCATTCGGTTTACCCTCCTCGCTTCTCCGTTGAAGACAAGTACGGCAAATACAGGAGAGCCATGAAAGAGAAAATCAGGAAGAAGGAGAAGGTTTAAGCGTTTTTGCTTCCCGTTCCCCTTGAAGAGATCCACTTCGCGTTCTTGCTTTTCACCATCAACCTGGCATTCTCCCTTGGAAGGAATACAATATCCTCTTTCTTGAAAGGACCATAGTATCTCAAGTGGGAATCAACGATTCCCTCACCATCCTTGGTGATGTACACGAGAACGTTACTTTCTCCCTCCCCTTCGATCAGCGAATCTCCCTCCAGCGAAATCGATGCATGCTTGGAGTATGTATCACCAGCGTTTAACAAGGTCGAATAATACTCTTCCTCGAAATCCAGCAAGTGAGAGAGATTCATGGTTACTCCTCTGTTCACCGCTCCATCAATTTTTTGCTTCCTGAGGGAAAGCAAATCTTCCCACGTGTACTTGATGAGGGCTATTTCCCGTTTCACCACCTTCCGCTCGATGGAAGTGACTTCCATTGTAGATAATGATGCTTCCATTTGTTCCAAGAGGGTTTTCACCAGGTCCTGCAAATTGGCACCAATGGGAATGATATCATCACTCGCCTTCTCATCCCTCCAAGCACGCAAGAGACGCGGGACCGTGTCCTTCATGAGAGCACACCCACCCCCTTGCATGCCAAGAATACGGCGGTTTCTAGCGGGATTTTCACCTGCGTGTTTTCCTCGAATGGCCCGTAGATCTCCTCCCCGATCCGTATCTCTTTCACCCTTTGTGTTGTGGAAAACATGACCTCCTTCCCCTTGAACACGATGGGATCGGAAAAGGGATCGAAATCATCCAATTCATCCCAAGCAAGTGGTACGACTTTGAATCCAGTCCGGCCGTGGAGGGAGTGAGGTGCTCGTATCAACCGGTGGGTATCAATTGTCACGGGTACATCGATCTCGCACCTTGCTTCCGAGATGAGTTGATGGATAATCTTGGTCCAATTTCCCATTGCTACCTTTTCCAAGGTCCAGTTTCTCTTCTTGTTAACGATTCTTTCCATGAGCACTTCAGCATTATGGGAAATGCACGTCACTAGTATCTTTTCAAATCCAAGGCTGTTCTTGCCCTTCTTGATATCTTGAACTGCATGGAGCAGGTATTTGACGATTCGTTCTCGCCAACCTGTATCATCGAGTGTGAAGCCGTTAATCATTTTGCTCCCAACATTCAAGCCGATTTGAGGGAGGGAAATCCCGGTGCCAGTGATGAAATCGCATAATTCACGCCTTGATTCAGAGGAGAGCTGCCTGAATGCATCATTCAAGACGTGAACGTGATACCCCCGGTGGCCAGAAAAGATTATGTGCAACTGATCAAGTGGAATGCCAAAATCGTAGTTCAGGAAATCCTCGACCAGCTTTTTTGTCTCTGATTTCGATTTCTCCAGGCAGGTATCGCACAACCATCCCTTCGATTCGAAAACAGCGTGATTGCACTCTGGGCATACCTTCGGGTGCAATCCATTCCCCTCCAAGCCGCATTGCTTGCATTTCCATAAATCATGCTTTTCCTTGCACGGTGTATCAATGTGATCACAATCGATGTCAAACACGAGATCACATCCATAGTATCCCTTGTGCGCCATATTATCAATCCAAGGACTCTTGTACAGGGACGCGCTATGGTAAAAATGCCTAGGCGCATTCGTGATAATGAAGTTGGATAGTTCGCTTTTTTCAAGGAAGCCCTTGTGTCGGACCATGCCCCGCTTGTCCCATAGCATCACGCCTATCTCGCGTCTCTTGAAATCCCGGGGGAGCAATTTACCAGCATCAATATCCTTGTAATACGTGTAAAATAGCTTCTTGAGGAGCTTGCTCAATGGGCTACCATCTCCATCGTGTACGTCTAATGACTAATCCTTGGCGTTCTCCTTTTTCCCGTCACCTTCGCCTGTTTCCCCCGTTCCACCTTCCATTCTTTGCGTGTATTCCTGATACCGCACGATTCTCCTGTAGATCGTGAGGGGATTCTTGAATTCAAATCTTGGATTCGTGCATTCCTTGTTGGTGAACTTCGGGTGATCCTTCATGCACATGTTCAAACTTGCCAACTTGGCACAATTATGGGGTTTGTACTTGGTTTTCTTTCCATGCATACCGGCAGCGAATTCAACTTGGTACCTAGCTATCTTTTCATTGTAATCTGGTTGTTGCTTGAAAAGTTCGAGCACTTCATCAACGCTTTGTCCGATGGTGAGCATGAAATAGGTTAAAAACAATCTCTCTGAATGTGCAAGGTTCTGTCCATTCATGTTCTTTTCCAAGATGGCGTTGATGCACGGTGGGAAGGCAGCCGTGTTCACGGGGATGTTATCATCCCACTGCTTGAATTGCTTTACCTTTTCCTTGCATTTTGCCTTCAATTCTTTGAAAAACGGTTTTATTAATGGATCGGCCATGATCCTGTCAAGAAGCTCTTGATTTTGCTCCCAATCCATTACTTCAATGATTTCCTGCTTGACGCGCTCCTCCAGGATCCTTGCTAAATCGTGTTTTTTTAGGTACACGTACCCGTTCTTGATGACCCGGTTCACCAGCTTCCATGCTGGCGATTTGAAACTCACGGCAACCGGAAGAAAATCCGTGAAATACATCCTGAAGGGCAACAGGACGGTTCGGATCTGGAGTGTGTTGCCGTCGTCAAGGAGGTGAACCTTCAATCCTTGATCATGGCATATATTTACAAGATCATGGGGATATTTTTCCTCATCAAGCTTACTCCCGAAATGCTTTGATAGAAGGTTAGCCATCTTATAAACCACCTTTGGCATATCTAGAAACGAGAGGAGGATTTTCAACCACGGGTAGATAAAAAGGATTTCCTCGTTGTCGTGCTTCAGTACGGTGCTAACCTCAACGTTGGATAATGCCTCATCAAAAAGACCCCTTATTATTTCAAGCATGCCATCATGCTCGTAGAAGGCATCCAGTGGAGAAATATCCTGTTTTCTCATCCATTCCTTGGCAGCCTCGAGAAAAGGATACCTGCACATCTTATCGATTGTTATCCTTGATGATGATGTCATGTGGCTTTACTCGCGGCTTTCAAATCTCCATGTGACACGTGGAGGGAGGGTATTGGGGAAAAGAAAATGGAAACCACGTGGGGAGTGCATTAATTGAAATCTTCTTCAAATTCTTCATCAAACGTGTTATCGAAATCGCCAGGTTCGAAATCTTCCTCGAAGTCGTCATCATCATCATCAACGCGTGGTGCAAGTAGATACACGACTTTACCACCCGTTCCATCACCGGATTCGGTCAGGATATTCCCCTCCAGCTTGATGGGTATGTTGGAGCCAATTGAAATGTTAATATTATCGATAACCGATTGTATTTTAATGATGTTATCAAGGAAGTTCAACGCATATGTTCCCTCGCTATCTCCCGTGACATTGTAATCTAGCACGCCACCATCCAGATCGATTTCAACTTCAACTTCCCCTGTTTCATCGCTCGCAACGAAATTTATCACGTTTTCTGCTTGCAATACATGAACGCGAATGGTGTCGGATACTATCATCGCGTCCTTCATAATTTCATCCAACATGGTTCCATCCATGGTGATGGATGCAGTAAATTTGTCCCTGAATGTTTCTTCGAGCTGTTGAAGAATATCTTCTTTCTTTTCTTCCTCTTCCATCCCACCCATATCCGAAACCGTTTTAGATTTCAGGCGAAATGTGCGCTTCGATTTATCGGAGATCATCCTAATGAGAATATCATTCGGATTTTCTGATTGATGCTCCAAGATTATTTTATCCGACGACTTTGCACGCCGCAATATCTTGATCATATCTGCAATGTTCACGCCAATCTTGAATTCTTCAGGACAGGAATAATCCACGAATAATTCTTTCTGTAATTCAGCATAAAGCATGGCAACGCGGCTATCATCGATATCACTCATTTTCATTCCAGCTGGCGTTGCAAACAAGTTAGTCTCCTCTTGGAGGTAACTAAAGGCCTCTATAACGCCGCGGAGTATCCTTGAATTCGATAATGTTGCTTTAAATTCCATCTCTACTAACCTAATTTGATTATATCTCGTGCTATCATGAGAATGTATCCTGAAAATAATATAATCATTCCTATTAACCTCGCAATAGAGCATCCATCAGGAAGGCTTTAGGCCACGCGATATGGATTAGTTGAAGGTAATATCTTCTTGATATCATGATGGTTTCGGGATTGGTATCATTGTTATCCAACTTCAGTGCCACGTGGGATCATCTTGCAAGGATGTTAGCAGTGTGATTAAATAGATTTTGATGGTCCACAGAATTTCTGAAGACAGTACCTGGGCCCACAAGTGAAGGTTTTCAGTTAAAAAGAAGGTACACGACAACCATACCCGCGCCAGTGAGTAATGGGTTGAGTATATTATCTGATACGCCACTAGAGAATAGATCTATCATGAAAAAGATGAAACTTGCCATCGAGGCAATTGATATCACTCCAATTGGAGGAATGGCCTTGTAGTTGAATAATTCGGGGGGTAATACCGAGAAAAACATCACAACCAGCAGGAACGAGCTGGTAACTCCAGCAATGTATCCCTCAATGCTCTTCTTACTTCCCTTGGGGAATTTATGCTTGCCATATTTCCTTCCTACTAGATTAGCTGCGGCATCTGACAAGGAAGAAACGAAGGCAACGCTAATGAATATTGGAAAGGGGGCAAACAAAAAAGGCGTGAGCGTGAGCACGAGTGGGCAGGAGGATATGAATGATTTAACTTCTTCCCTGGTGATGCTGGAAAAGAACCAGCGTTTTGCCCAATTTGGTAATTGGTAAAATGCTTTCAACCGTAACAAGTCTGCATAACCAAGCATGAACACGAAAGCGTATGCAACTACAACTTCCCCGAAGATTCCAAAACTCTCCCTATCAATTTGCATAGCTTCATAAAATCCTGAGGGTTGAATGATGAAGGATAGTACTTGAATAAGAATGATAACGAAACCGGGTAGCAGGTGCAATGCCTTGCGCTTTAAATCGACCTGAATCGTGAGCTCGAATTCCGAGCAATAATACTCGCATATCTTCCGTTCCTCTTCCTGCCTTTTTTCCATTTCTGCCGTATTCTTCCTGCACCTGAAGTAATTATATATCCCTTGCATCCACCATAACAAGCTAATCGCAAGCAATAAGATCGTGGAAAGCATGTAAAGGAACTCCATGCCAGTTGGCGTAGCACTAGTTAATGAATAGATAAATGGCCAAAGTATACCCGAGGCGAAGAATAGGCTGGAAGCCAGCACTTCATTGTAGAAGGTGGATGGATTTATGAAAAGCAAGACTTCCTCTTCTGTTGTTCTCCGCAAGGAAAAGGCATGGTGCAGGTGAATACTACCGTATATGAAGAACACTATAACGATGGGAATGCTTGATGCCGTGAGGTGAAAGACCATGTTCATCAATTGGCGAGTAATAACTGGGTACCTATTCAACATGCAATGCTAATAACAATTGCCTTCAAGAATTCACGAAGGTACGTGAACTACCAATAACTAAGCAGTAACGGGAGAATTTGATGTTCTCGATGTGAAGGATTGAAATGGAACCGGAGATTTCTCCCGCCGATGTCGGTCAAGGCATCGACGGGAACGGAAAAAAAAATGGTTTCCTTGAAGCCTACGGAACAAAGGATTAATTGTTCGAAAATATTTTAAAGCTTGCGGAATGCTGTGCAGCCAAGCACGACCTGAAGAAGAAATCAAGGTGGAGGAAGTACAGGACTCGACACTTCTGGGAAGTTATTGCATTCAGCATTCTCAATGCTCTTGGCATGGAGGATGCTGCCAAACGGTGGAGTGACCTCAAGTGAGAAAAATTGAATGAAAATGCACACCAAAAAAGGCACCTGGGAAAATTGGATAGAAAACATGATCGCTACGAGCGGCTTGCTCCAAATCGCTCCCCGATCAACGATTCCAAGCAACAAATTTCCCAATCCCTTGTAGAGGATTTGAGTACCATTGTCTTTCCGGAGCAAGTTTTGCTGGCTTTTGATTTGGGACTAATTGCAGGCACAATTAATGTCTTCATAGACTTCACAGGCTAAAGGAGGTGGGTTTCTTTAGCAAGGACGGATAAAAATTAATGATTACCCGCACTTTTGAATAATGGATTTGAAAACTGGTTCACCACACGAGTGATGAACATGAAGACAATTTTCGGTACCTGTGGGGTGAGAAAGAAATTTACCGAGGAGTTTTCGGGGCCACAATGGCTTGAAATCGGGATGGCGATTGGCACCTATCTCGGTAAAGATAGTACTGTTCTTATTGGTAGAGATACCAGGCAGACTGCAGAATTGGTTCAATACGCGATCATATCGGGTTTGATATCATGCGGTTGCGCGGTGCATGTATTGCATGGCTCAGCGGAAAGTCCTTACGTTACCACGTCGACTATCGCGTACGCCACCAAGCATTTTGACGCTGATGCTGGAATTCAAGTTACTGCCAGTCATAACACCCCAGAATACATAGGTATCAAGATCTGGCAGAAATCTGGAATGGGGTTCACACCAGCGCAGGAAAAAATGATTGATGGGATATTTGCATCAAAAAAGTTCAGGTTGGCCAGATGGAACGAGATCTTGAAGGTGAAAACCATCCTGAATGCCAATTCCATCCACCTTTCGGCCATACTCGATCTCGTGAAACCCCCCTTGCAGTTCCCAGACGGAAATATAACCATAGCCGTAGATCCAGGAAATGGGGCAGCATGTGAGATTGCACCGCGATTACTCCAAAAACTTGGAGTAAACGTGGTTTCAATTAATGCACAACCCGATGGCTTATTCCCGGGTCGCTATAGCGAACCAACCAATGATAACATCAAGACCCTGATCAAGATGGTGAAAAACGACGAGGATATCCATCTTGGTATAGCATTTGATGGGGATGCCGATCGAGTAAGATTCGTGGATGGAATGGGAAGGCTTATCGAGGGCGATCGCATCCTTTTATTATTCACTACATTCCTCGCGAAGCAAGAAAAGATAAGGAGACCGTGCATCGTGACTCCAGTGAATTCCAGCTCGATCTTGGAGAAATATCTCGAGCCACTCGGTATCTCTGTTTCCAGAACACGTATCGGTGATATTAACGTTGCCATGCGTATCCAAGAATTGAATGCCACCATTGGTGGTGAGATCTCGGGGACCTACACATGGCCCCAAATCCATCTCGGGCCTGATTCGTTGTTCTCCATGGCAAAACTAGTGGAAATAATCTCACGGGGGGGAATGCTGGAAGTGATCTTGGGTGAAATACCATGTTTTAACTTGAAGCATGAGAATCTCGAGATACCAGAGCACCTGCAGGAACAGCTTACTTTAGATTCGATGGAGGGCGATATCATGGAGTGCCTTGGCCAGATCGGGATCGAGAGTCCCGAAATAAACCGGCTGGATGGCATGCTATTCAAGTTCAATGGTGGATTTCTACTTGCGAGGCTTTCCGGCACCTCTCCCCTGCTTCGGTTAAGTTGCGAGAACGAGGATGAGAACAAGGCTAGTGAAATCCTCGAGAGGGTGTCCAAGGTAGCAAAAAAGTGGATGATGCACTCCGGTTAATTGTAAATCATTACAAGCACGAGTAGGATGATGAAGCTTGTACCAGCGAGAAGATTGTGCACCTTGATAAACCCGATTACCTTCCTATCGAGCACCCAAAACCGTTTCTTCGTCTTAACAAATGAGAGAAGCAATGCAACGAAAATTACCATGACACCAAGGGCAGCAAGATTGACGATTTCATTTGCACTAATGATCCCCCCGGCAAAATAAAAATCGATAAAAAGGATCACGAGTGCCATGAAACGAAATACTTCGAGTATCTTCACCAATGCTCTTGATTTACCCGTGAAAGTGGAAATGGGTGTCCATTTTCTTATCAACGACTCATTACCGAAATGCATTGGTCGAAAGGTGAACGGAATGATACTAAAAAAGCTAATCATGGATAAGGGTGCCAAGATGGCAAACAGTGATGGAATTGATACCCCGATTATGTTAAGCATTTCAACTTGCTGGTACTCCATCAATTCCTGAATGGTGGGGAGTGAGGGAAAATTTAGCCCTCCTTGATAGACAATGACCAAGGAAAGCATGGTAACCAAGAAAGTTATGAAAGAGCTTAAGAAGTCTTCAGAGAGAAATTTCAAGTTACGGATCTCGCTTTTCCTGCTTGTCAGCGCTGCCAGAACCATAATGCCAACAGGATATACCATTAAAAGGGAAAACACAGCTAATACTTGATATTGACCAAACACGTTAGGTGCCAGGGAATATTGCCCAATGGGAAGGAAAGCTATAGCGAAAGCAGTTGAAAAGAACCATGCAAGAAGCACCAAGACCCGTGTAGTCTTGCTTTGTGTGGAGCTCTTGGTCTGATCTCGCGAAAGGCTTTTCAAGATCTCCATCAACGGAGTATACAGCCTCACCTGACTTTCTTTATTGTTTGGACGGGTTATAGCATCCCTTACCTTGAGAAATATACCGAGGACCAAGCAACCAACAAGGAAAATGACCACCACTCCAAGAACCGCCATGGATATCTCCACCAGTATCTTCGTGATGCTCATTTCCACTCTCCTTCTAGCTTGGTGATATCATTGTGATGAGATTCTTGATTCAATCGCGTGCAATTTGTGGCAATCGCAGTGCTTATAACCCGCAAACATCAAGCATCCTTGAATGCCCTTGTCGGTTATAACGACAAATCGATTACCGCTAGTGGCTTCCTCGCTTGAATGGAAGCCAGTACTAGAAATGACGCCGCGAGCGCATATAAAGGTGACGCGTGGCGTAGATCACCTGCAATGACTCGTCATTCATTGCAAGATCAAGATGTTTCCTTGGTTTCCAGATCCTCTTTCATTCCCAAAATGATGTCGATGATTCGTTCGGCAAGCATGTAACGATCATCCCTGCTAATCTTTTTGTCAACCTTGATCGGTTCAGCTACTTTCATCCTGATGGTGTTACCCAATGTGTATTCCCTGATGGAATCTCCAACGTATGGAATGATATGTGTTGGAATACCAGCAGCAAACTTGATGATTCCCGCAAATTGCTTGACGAGCTTTTCCCTTGAACCGTCATCTATGGGAATCATGGCAACAAAATCTTGATCTTCATTTATGAATTTGATCACGTTTTGAATGGGTTCCATATCATCCTTGGACTTGGTAGATCGAAAAGCTCCAATGGAATCAAGTATTGGTTTCATGCCTGGAGATTCATATAACTTTGCTGGAAACATGAAATGAATCTTCCTGGGAGTTAGACTCGTGGCTAAAAGAAGGTCGATCGGTTCTTGGACGATTGATGTAATAATGGCGGGTTGGAAATCTGGAATGAATTCCTTTCCTTCAATTTCCATCGGAATGAACGTATTTTTCAAGAAATCTATCATCTTCCGCAAGCCGAGGTAGGTTAGCTCGTCGGTGAAATTCAAGAGGTTTTTTTCTTCCAAGAATTTTCTCACGCCTTTCAAAGTCTTATCCAAGAAACTCATCACTGGATTGCCCTTTTCCTCGTGTTCTTCACTCATCTCGATCACTTCCGAATTTATCTACTATCGTGATTAACGAGGTCAGGCATGCCGGTTATTTAAGAAATGTGGATTGATATTCACTCTAGTAACCACCATGTGTCACTTTATTAACCAGTGTTATCTTCTAGCAAAGTTTTAGTTCCATGTCTCGATCCTCAATTCGAAATCACACGTGAAGAAAATGTCACCATCAATGGGTAAAGCTATACGATTAGAACGGTTAATGAATCGAAAATCAAGGAAAACCATCATCATACCGATGGACCATGGCGTGAGCGTGGGAACCATCCCTGGATTGGAGGATATGCCGAAAATCGTGAATGAGGTGGCGGAAGGTGGTGCAAATGCAGTACTGCTTCATGCGGGCATTGCAGCCGCAGGACATCGCGGTTCCAGTGGCATGGAATCCCCCACCGACATTGGACTCATCATCCACTTATCCGCATCGACGGATCTCTCACCAACACCCAACCGGAAAGTAATGGTATGCTCTGTTGAGGATGCCGTGCGGATGGGCGCCGATGGAGTGTCAATTCATATTAATATCGGTGCAAACGATGAGCCTGTGATGCTTGAAGAGATGGGAAAGATTTCAAGCAAGTGCAGGTATTGGGGCATGCCCTTGATTGCCATGATGTATCCAAGGGGCAAGAAGATCGAAGATGAGCATGAAGCTCACGTGGTTAACATTGCCACCCGTGTTGGTGCTGAATTGGGCGCTGATATCGTGAAAACGAACTATACGGGGGATATAGATTCTTTCAAGAAGATTGTTGATGGTTGTCCTGCACCCGTGATCATTGCTGGGGGGCCAAAAATGGACACCGTTCCCGACCTGCTAACTGTAGTACGGGAGGCAGTCGTGGAAGCAGGAGCAATGGGCGTCGCGATGGGGAGGAACGTGTTCCAATCACAAAAGCCAAAACATCTCGTTGGAGCTCTTGCCAAGATCATTCATGAAGAATGGTCAGTCGATGAAGCCATGAAGGAATACTCATTGTAATTTTATCGAAATTTCGAAAATCGCGTTTCTTTATCCCTTTCTTGTGGGTTTCGGAACATTTTCTTGGTCAACAGGATTCTTTTTTCAACAAGCCTGCAGGAATGAAACTGATCTTGGACGGGATTATAGTAAAATCAGAAGCATTAAATCTTTCATCCAATTCTGTACCATATCTAGAACGAATCTTGATTGATTTCGTCCTTTCTGGTGATTAACGTGATAATTACGACGAAAAAACCGATTACTGAAATTATTGAACTTGTAAAAGATAGCGAAAAGCTATTCATCGCTGGTTGCGGTTCTTGCTCCACCGTCTGCTTAACGGGTGGTGAAAACCAGGTATCCGAGATGGCAGAGATCTTGGAGGGCAAGAAACCATACTCGTTTCAAGAACCCGTTGAAGAAGAATACGTGGATAAAAAAGGCCGGACGAAGACCAAGACGATCATGGTTGACCGGGAAGAGACCGTGAAAGAACCTCACGTTATCACGGGTACGATCGTGCTCGAGGAACCATGTGATAGGCGCTTGGATACCAAGGAATTACCAAAAGCAGACGGGATAAACGAGGCAGATGCCGTCATTGTCATGAGTTGCGGGGTCGGTATGCAAACAGTATACGAGACGCTAATCAAGGCAAAAGAACGTGGAAAGATTCAAAAAATGCCCATGGTTTTCGTCTCGAATGATACACACTTCATCGGGCAGACTCAACGCATCGGGGTATTTACCGAGCTGTGTAGGGGTTGCGGCGATTGCATGTTGAACGAGACTGGGGGAATTTGCCCTGTTGTTCGATGCGGTAAAGGATTGATGAATGGCCCATGTGGTGGCATGATCGACGGCAAATGCGAGGTGAAGGATTACACCTTGGACTGTGGATGGGCGCTCGTGTACCAGAGACTCAAGCTCCTTGATGAGCTGAGGGCATACGAGAAAATCAGGGAACCGCGTGATTATGCAAGGTTCTATGCCACGAGAGACGTGAACAACCGTTGAAACGAGAATGGTAACGATGACAACGAAAGCATATTCAAATCTAAAGAGAGCCTTAAATGAAGGCAAGTTCGTGTTTACTGGTGAACTTGAACCCAAATTCTCTACAACCATTGATGATGTAATTGCCGATGCGAATGCCATGAAGGAGTACGTTATCGCGGCAAACGTGACAGATAATCCTGCAAGTGACACGGGATTCCTCAGCGTGGTAGCCTCGCACCTCACGCAAGAAGCCACTGGATTGGAAATGATATGGCAACTTCGCTGCACTGATAAGAACAGGATGGCGCTCATGGCAGACCTTCTCACAGCCCCAAAACTCGGATTAAAGAACGTCCTTGCCCTCACCGGTGACCATCCGTGGTGCTCCCCAGATTGGCGTCAATCCAAACCAGTTTACGACTTGGATTCGTGCACCTTGATTCGACTCGTAAACGAGATGGTCGAGCAGGGGACCGCATTTGGCAAGGAATATTCCGGGGATAGAATTGAGTTGAACGTGGGAGGCGCTGCTAATCCGAACGCGGGACCCTTGGAGGCGGAAATCCTCAAGCTCAAGCGAAAGGCCAAGGCAGGATGCGATTGGTTTCAAACCCAAGTTGTCTACGATATTGATGAAACCCTTGCGTTCCTCAAGGAAGTGAACACCAAGACCAAAGTACCCACATTGATAGGCTTGTTTCCCATGAAATCCTACAGGGTGGCAAAGGGATTCGACATGATGGTTCCAGGCGTGGAGGTTCCCAAGGATCTCTTGGGCAAGTTCAAGGCAGTCAGGAAGGAATGGAAGAATGTTGACAAGCAACGAATGAAGGAAGAGTTTCTAAAGTTGAACGTGGAATTTCTCGGTCCTTTCATCAAGGAACTCCACGAGAAGCGAGCAAGTGCCGGCATTCACATCATGGCAGTCCATTATCCCGAAGCCTTCGCTCCATTGCTAGAATACATCAAGTAAAGCTTGCACCCACCTTTTCTTCTCATTTTTCATTCTTTTTTCAAGCCGAGCAACCTGCGGATATTTCCACAAAGTATTGCTTTTCTCGCACGATTGGAAATATTTAACGCGGAAATCTTGGCATATTCAACCTCAAAGGGTGTTGCAGCGGGAGAATCGCTACCAAAAATGACCCGCCGGTGTCCAAAAAATTTCAGTAGCGAGATGATACCATAGGGGATGGAAACCGAGGTTTCGAAGAAAAGATTAGTCACGCCGAAGCTCGCGATGATCACCTCTATGCAGAATTCCATGGTGTAAGCCGCATGACCGAGGATAATGTTTAACTTGGGAAATTTCTTGCAAAGGGAAGCAATATCAACCGGGTTGGTTCTTCCCGCCCCGTATAATCCCGCGCTAGGATGTATGTAAAGGGGAACGTGATCCATGTTCTCTAGTATCCCTGCTAATGGATAGAGGTCTTCGATGGAGCAAGGGGTCATGGCTAGTTGAATTTTCACTCCCTTGAATCCAGCATCAAGTGCCTTCTTCACCTCATCCAATCCTTCCTTTTTAGGATCATCAGGATCAACGGGATTATACCAGAAGAAGGGAATGATTCTATCACACTCTTGCGCGAGTTGCTCAAGATGGCCATGGTCTGGTTGCCCATGGGTGAAATCCTCGAAAATCTGGAATCCAGGATTCATGGTTTTTTTGACCAAATCAGCAGGACTTCCCCTGCTAAAATCTCCCAAATTGGCACGCTTGTTCAACGTGTTCACAATAGCAGAATCGATACCATTTTCATCCATGTACTCGATGAACGTTCTTTCACCCTTGAATATACCTGTATAATGCATGTGGGCGTCCACGACCTGATAACCATCTATCATCATTCTACCTCCACTTAACCTTGGATGCCACTACTTTAGAAGATCATCAATATGAAATCACTTAGTTCTATCGGATTATGGGCCTTAGTCTTCCAGTTTTAATAAGCCCCGAATTGATTACATTCGTAGATGAGTAGCATGATTACGGTACAGGTGGATATCACGGGAATCGTCCAAGGTGTGGGCTTCCGTCCTTTCCTCTTCAATCTTGCCGTAACTCATGGCTTGAAAGGCTGGATTCTCAATCGCGGAAATGCTGGGGTTCGCATGGAAATACAGGGAGAGAAAGAAGACATTGAAGCTTTCTTGAAGGATATAGATCACGAGAAACCAGCCATCTCCAGGATTGATGATGTATCGGTGGTGAAATTGGAGATCACCCGTCATTATCAAGACCTGAAGATCAAGGAGAGCGAGGAAGGGCGAGGGGAAACCATCGTGTTACCAGCAGATATTGCCACATGCAATGCTTGCCTATCCGAGATGATGGGGCATGGCACGCAGGAAAAATCGAGCAGGTATTTCATGTATCCGTTTATTGCATGCGCTCATTGCGGTCCCCGATTCACGACTGTAGTAGATTTGCCGTACGATAGAAGGGTAACAACCATGACCCAGTTTCCCTTGTGCAATGATTGCCTGAAGGAATACAGGGATAAAGGGGATAGACGCTTCCACGCCCAAACCTTTGCATGTCCCGAGTGTGGCCCGCACTACTGGATCGAAGATGCCGGGGGAGTCACCATTGGAGAAAGGAGCAAGGCTTTTTCCATGGCATCCGACAAGCTCACCAAAGGTAAAATTATTGCCATGAAAGGTATTGGTGGCGTGCACTTGGTTTGGGACGCGATGAACGAAGAGACCACTAAGATCGTGAGACAACGGAAGAAAAATAGGAAAACGAAACCATTTGCCATCATGGTAAGGAATATCAGCATGGCACGGGAATACGCTCATGTGTCTTCTTTCGACGAAAGCATCTTGAAATCGCATCGTAGACCCATCGTGATATTATTAAAAAAGTTGGGAACCGATCTCGCCCACGGAATTGCCCCGGGACTCAATAGCATAGGCATGATGCTTCCTTACATGGGGAGCCATCACGTCTTGCTTGAATACATCACGAGTGCTGGACTCGGGCCCCTGGTTTTCACGAGTGGAAATACATCTGGAATACCCATGGCCATCACCATCGACGATATCAAGAACCAGCTAGGAGAGATAGCTGATTATTTCTTGCTGCACAACAGGGACATATACCAGAGATGCGATGACTCAGTCGGAAAGACATGCGGTAACGATTTCCTGCTTATCCGCCGTTCAAGGGGGTATGTCCCGGAATTCCTCATCAGTCCAGTTAATATTGGCAAAGATAAGGTTATCATTGCCTGTGGTGCGGAATTGCATTCCAATGCTGCCATCTTGAAACGTGACAAGATTTTTACAACCCAGTATATAGGGGACGTTTCGAATCTCGAAACACTTGAATACTTGGATCAATCTATCAACCATTTTAAAAAATTACTCAGGATCGACGATGAGGAGATTGCAACCGTATGTTGTGACCAGCATCCAAGCTTTCTATCAACAAATTATGCCAAGGAATTAGGTAATGAGTTGAACGTTCCATTGACGCCCGTGTACCATCACCATTCACACTCCGCAGCCTTGCATATCGATAACAGGTTACCGGTAAATCAATCCATGATATACATCACTTTAGATGGCGTGGGATACGGCTCGGATGGAAATGCATGGGGTGGGGAGATTTTTGCAGGAACTATCGATAACTTGCAAAGGGTGGCTCATTTAAAATACTTGAAAATGCCTGGAGGAGATTTAGCTGTGAAATATCCCGCGAGGATGCTTGCTTCAATTTTAAGCGAGCAAATGGATCCCGGAATGCTCGAGTCATCCTTCCAGCGATTGGGGAAAATATCGTTACCTGGAAAAGAAGCAGAAAGCAATCTCGTGATTAAACAATTAAATGAAAATCACCGGATGCCAATCACCTCAAGCATGGGCAGGATCCTTGATGCAACCTCCGTGGCACTTGGTGCTTGCTCCCGGGCATCATATGATGGTGAACCTGCAATCCGGTTGGAGGGACTGGCGGAAAGCGCTCGAAAGACGGATGAGAAATTAATCGATTCTTACATCCAATCATTTTCATTAAACAACCATGGTATCATTGATTTCACAAGGGGAATCATGCATATCGTGAATGATAACCTTTCAGGGGAAAAAAAAGCCTCAAGAGCGGTTCACGCCAGAGCATTCTTGTTGGCGGTGGGAAGGTTCTTTGCTGGAATTGCCATTAATGAGGCAATGGAGCGTGGTATTGATAAGATTGGCATGAGTGGTGGTGTGTTTCTCAATCGATACATATTCACTGAATTAAAACGAATGGTTAACAATTCCAGGATCAAGTGTCTCCATCACTCCACGTTGCCACCGGGCGATGGATGCATCGCCCCGGGACAAGCGATCATCGGTGCAATGAGATTCCTGCAGGAGTCATGATTTCAACAGGAGTTTTTGCAATGCACGGGGGATATCCATGAATCTTTATAACTTCAGGATTAATTTTTGAAGCGCGTGTGGAATGTCCTTGAATCGTGTTACCTTCACGAGCATCCCCTTTCCCAATCTACTAATTTGTTCGCAATTTTTCAAGCCAATCTTGTTTTGCTTGTTTTCAGCAGGGATGGCGATGACATTGAGATTCCTGAAACTCCTTGAGATAGAGAACATCTCTTCGACATCTCTATTCGCATTCCCATCAGTTATGAGAATGGCATCTCTATGACGGGACCTGGCTCGTTTTAGCTGATCCAGTCCCTTGATCAAGCCGGAAGTTATGCTCGTGTATCCAGATGCTTCTACCTCCAAGATTTCATCCACGATGGATTGAATTGTCTTTTGTTCATCGATTTTCTTGAGGATGTC
>WJJB01000351.1 GCA_014729935.1 Candidatus Bathyarchaeota archaeon
ACCCATGCCAGTTTTCGAAACAACGTTGGCACCAGCAAATTCAATCAATTCCCCTTGCTTGTATGCTTCAACAAGGGATTTCACGGTGTAAGGTGGATTTGACATGTCGGGAAGCGTGAGTACCTGCATGCCCGAGGCGCTCAATGCAGCTGCAGCATTGGGACCAACCTGAGCCACGACAGCAACATTTGCCTGTTTGCTTGTCACGAATTGCACTGCCATTGGACCAGCACCGCCCATTGCTTGAGTGGCGGGATTGGAACTGGTGGTCACCGAGAGCAGCTTTCCATCATTGTCCAGCTCGACAAACGTGAAGAACGCGCAACGACCGAACCTGAAATCCATGTATCCTTCCATGCCCCTATCCGAATCAGAGGGGATTGCAATGACTACCATTGATCTTTCACCATTCTTTATGGATAAGTATTCGATATAGAAGATTACGTGCAACATTAGAACTTGTTGATTATCCCACAAAAGGTCATTGAGAGACCGATCTCAGCCCTAGTATTATGGATTGAAAGCCATATCACTGCATGAAATTGGAACGTATGTCTATCTTCATTCCTATACCTGGGCTTGATAATAGGTTGGTTTCAAGGATATTGATGCTGGAAAACTTATTTTCATCTCCAAGCTTTGAGGAGATACTGCAAAAAAAGAAAAAGGTAAGAAATGGAAGAAAATGGTGTCTCTTTATTGCTGGTTGGATTCCAACTCGCTTATTCGCTTGGAAATTTCTCCCAGGGCTTGATTCATGTGTTCCAGTTGGGATTCAATGTAAGACTTCTGTGCCTTGAGGGCATCCAATTGTGAAGCCGGGGGCACTCCAGTTGCGGGTGGTACACCCGATGGATACCAGGTTGCAGGAGGAGCAACAGGAACGGATCCACGTCCCCAACCCATTCCTCCGCCTCGACCCCTGCCAAATCCTCCACCCCAGCCGCCACGCCTACCGAGCCCCAATCCTAGACCATAGGGTCGATTCATGTATCCTGGAACACTGTAACCCGCGCAATAACCGAGTCGCCTACCAGTAAGAGGCCCCATTCCATTGGGACCAGATCCGTCACCGCCTGGCATGTGTCATGTGTCACCTTTGATTCTTGTGAATGATTCGAGTAGTAAAGATGGTTATGAATTGATATTCATGATTGGTGACGCTCTGGTGGTTAATAAATGTTATGAATATATACTATTAACTTGTTTGAACCCTTGTAAATGAATTTCAAGCCACATTCCCAGAATGCATTCTCGCATGAGTGAGACAGGTAACAAGATGCGAAACCTGTGATTATTGAACTACCACGCCCTAAACTAAAGGACGTGGCTTTCTGGCGGAAAACGGGTAACATGGTTCAATGCGATGTGGCGGGGTGGATTTGCATCAACCGGATTGTTTCCCTGGCATGCAGGAATTAGGGATGATCCGGGATCGTCCCAAAGTTTGAAAGACCGATTCAATTAATGAATTCTTGCCATCAGATCCGTCGTGAGATTCAATAAGGTGAGAAAACAATCGTGCTCGTATTCCTTGGTAATGCTGGTGATGTATACATCAAAATCCAAAAATTTCATCATTTTATCAAACACATAATCGTTCAATTCTTTCTTTATCCGTTTTTTCATCTTCTCGACCTTCAGATCATTCTTTTCCTTTGAGATCTTGTCAAACTTGTGTGCGAGAATGTAAAAACTACTTTCGTTTGCAAGTTCGACCCGGCGATTATAAATGAGCATGATGAGATCTTGAATTTCCTTCTTGGAATCAGCCTGCTCCCAATCAGTAATATCGAAGATGAAAAAGATGATGTCTGCACCTGGAAACACGCGCTCTTTACGGCTTTCCAGCCAATCATTGAGGTTTTGACCAGCCGAATCGACGACAGAAAGGGAAACAGGTATCTTCTCCCCTTGTTCCCCCTCCTCGCTACCCGGAAGCGTCGTGAGGTAATTATAATTCTTGTATTTCAATCCAACGGTCGGCGGTTCCGACTCCTCCATTAATTTCTCTGCAGGCACGCTTTCAAAGAAAAACTTTCGCAACGTCGTTTTTCCCGCTTCTGGCTTTCCCAAGAACAGTATTTTCTTGATAACCATGGTCACGCAACTCCAAGTGATCCCACTTCTTCGGGGTACACTAGGCAGGGAGGTAATTAAAAACCTTCCGATGGCATTGAACCTACACGAAGATGATTGAAATACCCATGATGATCATTCCCAATGTGAATCCAAGGATGGACGTGTGCTTGTATTCCATGTTCTTTGCCGTGGGAATCAAGGTATCCACGGACACGTAAATCATGATGCCAGCAACAAGTGCCAATAACGAGGGCAATATCGCTTCGTAAAGTCCAATGAAAGGAGCCAAGATCAACCATGCAATCAATGCCCCTGCCGGCTCTGCCAATCCAGATATCGTTGCAAACAAAAATGCTTTTTTCTTGTTCCCCGTTGCCAAGAAGATGGGAATAGCAACGCAAATACCCTCGGGAATGTTATGAAGTGCTGTTGCCAGTGCGATTTCCACTCCAAGTTCTGGCTTGTACAAACCAGCCGTGAATGTTGCCAATCCTTCGGGCACGTTATGGATGAATAGTGCCAAGGCGGTAAGCAACCCGAGTTTCATTAACTTGCTACTATCCACGCAAAACATTTCATTGCAGGAGTCCTTGCCGTGCTGGTGCATCCAACGCCTTGCACCACCTGGGGCCCGCATTCGGACCGCCCTCCTGTACCGCGCGGACATGTGACCCGCTTGGTCCGGGACGGGATAGGATTTAGCAATATTTTCCCCTTTCAAGTCCCTTTCCTTGCTTGGATCAATCGAATTCGACGTTGGAGACCTTGAGGGGGTTCCCACATTTGCTTTTTTTGGGAGATTATCCCGATCATTACCTTGGGGTGCATCCTTCATCATGTCCCCGTTATAAAGATGCTCGTGAACGTTTTCTTGCTCAGGAAGGAGCATGTCTATCAACAATGCAAGGCCCAAGCCAATAGCCAAGAATAACAAGGCGCCTTCCACTCGCAAGACCTCTTCAGCCTCGCTGAAAAACTCGGTAAAGCTTATGAAGATCATGACCCCAGCAGAAAGAGCCATCATGAAGGAGATGAAACGAGGGCGCGGTCGCTTGTTTGCGATTCCCAAGACAGCACCGAAGATGGTGGAACACCCAGCAAGGGTTGAAAGGAGGATAGCATACAGGCTGGTATCCATGGTGTTTCTTAATGTACCGTGAACCGGTGCATATTATCTTTCTGGGGGATCGTGGTGGGTTGTTAAAGAAATGGCATGTCGACATTGAATTAACTCAACTTTCATCCGGATCATTCCCATCCACCACCAGCATGCTTCTCTTGGAACCACGTTGCAAGAGATCCAAGAAGGCGGCATCTCGCTTTGCGGATTTCTCTGCTTCCACGGTCAAGTTGTAGGCTATGGTATATGCCGTCTTGAGGTTCAAGACATTTGACCTGATCCGACCAAGGCTTTGCTCATATCGTTCCAAAGAGATGGTAGAACCGTAGTATATACCAACATCTGTTTCAGGAAGATCGGTGCCCTTTTCTATCAATCTTTCTGATGCCACGAGGGTATCAATCTCTGGATCTTTCTTGAAGGCTTGTATCCATCGGTTCTGCTCCATGCCGTCCATCCTCCCGTGCACCTTTACTGCCTTTACCCTGCCAATTTCGGGATCATTTAGGATGGCATGAAGGTGATTCACCATGTTGATGAACCTGCACATGATGAGGGCTTTCTTGCCCTCCTTCTTGAAGCGCTTGACCCAATACAGGAGCTTCTCGTCCTTTTCCGAGATAATGAGTTCCTTAGAATCGTATTCCTTCATCTTTTCTTTCATGAGAGCTTGGATCTCCTTGAAGGAATCATTGGATAGCAAGAAGCTGTTCTTGGTAGTGGTGACGAAGCGGTAAAAGCTCAAGATTGTATTCTCCAGTAGTTTCTGCCTCCCGACGGTTATCAACAGGTAGGCTGATGCGGATGTCAGGATGCGCTTGATCCCGTCGGTTATGGCATCCGCGCCCATTCCCTTGGCAGCCATGCGGGTTCGCAACTTCTCCTTGATTTCTTTTTTCGACAATAATTCCGTGACGAATAGCATGATCCTATCGCCCGGCAGGTACTTCACGCACGTGAGCATCCTGTAAGCATCTTTTATGGGTATCAAGGCATTGAACTTGATATCTTGGATGAGGGCATCAATGCGCGATATGAAATCATCAATGACCCTGATTTTCTTCAATTGGATGGAAGGACGGTAATTTTCGAAATCGTCCCCCTCCGGGAATACCTCTTTGACGTGTTCCTTTCCACCAAGGGTTTCCACCAGGAACTCCCGCTTGATTTCCTGAGAAATCGATGCGGTGAGACCAACCATGATCTTGTCACTTGATGGATTGAGCAGGTTCAATAGCGAGAGCACAGGCTCGAATTTCTTGTTCATGCGGTAAAACTTCGGCGAAAATTCACGGGTGAGCAAATTATCGACCTGTTGGGGGGAGATCTCGTATTGTATAGCCATTTCTTGGATGAAGGCATCATAATCGCTCACGTTGAATAATTTCATTATGTACGAAATGGTTTCTTCCTTGCTACGCCTCCTGCCGTACGATTGTGCCAACACATCCAAGACTTCGTCAATGATCACCAATTTTATCTCATCGAGAATGGCACGCTCCAGTTTCTGGCTTGACCGGGATCTGGCGATGATGGAGTTTATGAAAAGCACCGGGGTGGCAAAGATGAACCTTGACATGGCAGCGTGCTGGCGAACCAAACGTGCGGGATAATCCTGTCCTTCTGGAAGCACGAATAGGTTCCCATAATTACCCAATCCCGCATCATTCGCCATGTTATGCAGCTGGTGCTTCAACTTCCTATCTGCAACAAGGAATAGCACCTTTTCGTCTTTTCCAATCACCTCCTCTTCTAAAAGGTATTCGATGATGAGGAAGGTGATGAGTGTCTTTCCCATTCCTGTTGGCAGGTACAAGATGATGCGGTTGATTCCCTCGTCGATCAATGTAACTGCTTGATCCCTGGCATTGATCTGGTAATCCCTCGGTGTGAGTTTCATGTGACGCCTTAACTATGGAACACCAAGTTAAAAAACATGCGGTGTGGCAGTCTCTGGTACATTGAGTCAAGGGATTACAAGGCTTGGTTCAACCTTCACCATGATTCATGAGAATGAACCAAGTTCCCTTTTCTCGAACAGCAATCGGAACTCAATGAAATCAAGCTTTTCTCCCCTTTCGAGTCGTTCCTTTGCTATGCGTCGCTTCAATAATGCAACATTTGCTCGCTCTCGCTTCTTCCGGCGACGGAATTTCCGTTGTGCAACGTCTATTTGATTCCTGAGATCATCCCTGCGCCGATACAAGCCGATCAACCGCGAGTGAAAATCATCGGCTATTTTTCGATTCTCGTTCAATTCACGTTCCAATGCAGCAATCTTCTCCCGTATCTGGTCGACTTGTCCATATTCCTTGAGCATGGCCTCGTGGTTTTTCTGGCTTTCCTCGGAATTTACCAAGACTTGCTCGTGAAAATTCCGTAGCTGGGAGCGATATTGGGGAAATTGCGAGATCACCTTGGAATATTCTATCCTCGCCTGGCTACCTTGGGTGAGATCACCAAGCTTGATTTCCAATTCCTCGATTTCCTTGATTAACCTATCCTCGTCATCAAGGGTAAGATCGGGCTTTGTTTGTATTTCCATGCTCTTTGCTCGCACCGCACTCTTGAGCTTCTTTATCTTGATTTTTTGCGCCCTGTTTATGGGCTTGATATCCTTGTATTTCTCTTTTATTTCGTTAAGCCTCTTTCTCAACTGCTCCAGAGCGATTTGCGTGGTGATCCGGTTATTCTTGGCGCGCTGGACGAGCTCGTTGAACATGTCGCGCTTTTCCTTGAACTCGGAAGCCTTTTGCAAATGTTGCTTGATTTTTTTATTCAGCGATTTTATCATGGAAATGAGATCCTTGGTGATCTGGTTTCTTTCATCACGCTTGTTTCGCACTTCCTCTATATCGGCGGTGAGTTCATTATATTCGCGTTCAAGCTCATCCAAATTTATATTCGTTGAGGACATATTGATATCCCGAGAAGATTGGTAAAAAGAATCCATGAAATTAGTTTTTCTATATCCTATAAATACAAAAAGCCCGGATTTATTTTAAGGTTATCGAAGTCCGATTCAAGTGAAAATGGTTAGAATATCCCCGTCTTTTAACTCATGGTTAAGGTGAATTTTTTGTCCGGGATGCTTGGCGGATGGTCCCCAGACCTTTGCGAACCTAAATGTCTCCACGAATTTCTTGTGAATCTTCAAGCATGCATCCTTTACGGTGGAATTCTTCTTTAAAACCATGGGTTCGTTCATATCCGCCTCCTTTCCCTTTGGTTTCAAGAACACGCGTATCAAGTTGAGATTCCGATAAATTGATTCCCGTAACTTGTCTATATTCTTGCCTTTCTTGCCTGAGATGAGTAGATAC
>WJJB01000352.1 GCA_014729935.1 Candidatus Bathyarchaeota archaeon
AAATATCCCTTGGAATTGATATGGTTTCCAAGTATGCTTGTATCAAGGCAATGGCAAGGAAAAACTCAAATAATTCCCATTCAAGCCATTTCTTGACAAAAAACAAGATCGAGGTCACGGTGGCAATTCCCAGCCGTGTGACCACCAGTAGGTTCACCCGTTCTTTTATATAGTACTTGATCATGAAACCAACACCCAAGCAGGCAAGCAGGGTTAACCCGAGCCTGATGTATTCACCAAGCTCCTCGAGTCCCGTGACGAGAGAATAGATTTCCCGTGAAGCAATGGCAATTACCAGGATGGATTGCACGAATTGCAATGACCTGCTCGAGTTCACGAGCCGTTCCTGCAGGTTCGAATTCAAGACCGATCCTCCTCCATTCCTGCTCGTTCATGTCTCGTGTTGATCCTCTTGTTCCTTGCAGATATATATACTGCGAGTGCTGCAAGCCCGAGTAGCGCGTAGTTCAATCCGAGAGCAACTGGTTGCGTGAAAAGGTTGGCTTCACGCATCAATAGCGCGAGTTGATCGGGTCTCACGATGGTAATCCCATTCGTGCCATTCAGGATATCCGCCATGCGCGTCCACTGGGTCGTGTTGCATTTCCACGAGATCAGGTGCATGTTTATGAAGATGGGACGGCGCGGGTTCACTGATTGTATCTCGAATATTTGTTCGAGCACCGCATCTTGATCATCTGCCCAGCCCACTTTCAGGTTGTAGGATAACGGGATATCACCCACTTTCCGGGGGAAGTTATACTGGGAAAAACCATATCCGTTAAAGAACCCGGTCACGTTCAAATGCTGGTACATGTCATAATTTTCGCCTACCTTCATCATGGTCATCTCTTGCATGTCAAGTAATTCCAATTGTTCGTTGGAATCCTTGATGAAAAGTGCAAGATCTTCCCTGGACATCAACTCAGGATACGTGTATCCCTTTCCGTTCAAACCTGAGATCATAAGATCGTTTGGGGACGCGGTATCGTAGTAATACTTTATCAGATACGGCATGTCAACACCGAGGACCGGGCCGATGCTCCATCCCACCGGGTACTTGCTACGGTTGGGATCCGACCACATTACATTTCGCATGAATCCTTGGACATACTGAAGGTTGTCTCCCTCTGAAAATATCGCCGAGATGTACATTTTGTCCTCCAATGGCGGGAGAGTGGCTTCCCGGAATTGCTCAAAAATATAGCCCGGCGGTAGGGGGAAATGTGAAAAAAATGCGATGTTATGCATGAATTCGGAAACGTGGATGTATTTTCCAGTTTCTGCCAACCTGGACACGAGTTTTCCCTCGCCATTATCAGCGCCTAACTTCCAGCAACCATATACGGGAATATTGGCAGGTGTTTCTTCAATGATCCTTGAAAAGATGGGCAAGAACTCACTGGAAAGTGTGAATATGGATTCCGAGATGAGATATCCCCTTAATCGCCTGGTGTGATCCTCATTGCCGAAGACCGCTAGTTTTTCCTGGTGGCAGTCTTGGAAATAATGCTCGTAGGCATGTTCGTACTTTTCTTGCGAAGTTTCCAAGCCATTACTGGAAAAGATATTCGTGATGTTATAAACAATTGGATAGCTCTTGTTAAGTAAAGGAACAAGAACCTCGTGATAATCATCGCATATGAGCAGGGCATCATGCTTGCCGCACAAAGGCGTGGCTATGTTCCATGAATCGGGATCTGATTCATTTACAATAATGATGCGTTCGAAATGTGAGCTGAAATCATTGACCAGCTGGCTCATGTTCGTGAACGTGTAATTATGACCCTTCCGGGTCGGATGATCCTTGAGATCATCCAGCCATGCCTCGTCCGGCACCCGGGACGATGGTGATCCCCAGGGCAAATCATCCTCTATAATGTAAAGCAATGCATCTTCTTGATTAACGAGTCCTTCGATCGATGCTAGGAGGAGCTGCTCTGCTACTGTAAGCATCTCCCCCCTGATATCCAGCACCGTGTAGTTCGGTTCCACCTGCGAGGTCTCCGGCACGCTGTTTAATGGTTTTTCTTGGAAATCGTTAAATCTGGTACCTTTATCCTTGGTTCGCGAGAATCCCCACCCCTCGGAAGGATTCACGCAAGATAAGAACACCAATACCATGAAAAAAGATGCGATGGGCACCCGTGACTTGAAAGATGTCTTTGAAATGTCCATGGAGTTACTATAGATCCGCCATCATTATAAACCTGCACCTGCATCAACATGGATGACGCCAAACATCCAGAGGTATTTAAAGGTGGACAAACAAGCATTCGTACGAACATCTATTCGTACACCGAATTAATCGATATGATTTCCAATCAAAAGGGCACCAAGGAACCATCTAAAGGTGGGAGTCTTCAAATAGGAAAAAATCGATATCAATCCCCGAGAACCAGCATGAAGTTACTCCTTTGGAAGCCAAGATTGGCATTGTCTTCCCTGTCTATTATGCCACCAATGGTTGCAGTGGTATGCCTTCACCTGAATCCAAGGTTACGAAAAGCACGGCAATTATCGCATGAGAAGGGCATGCATTCCACGTGAAAGCTTGAGTGTATCCCTTTTCCTCCCCTTTTTCCATCCGTTCCACGTGCATGAAGTGAATTAACTCCCTGCACCAATAATTTTCGAGGGATTTCAATATATGTTTAGCGGATTCACGTGATTCCATAGAACTCAAGTCATTCGCATTTCACCGTGAAGTCCACGATATCATTGGATTTCGCGTCAGTTCTCATTCTTGGATTTCATCGTTCAACTCATCGTGCAGCTCATCATATAGCTCATTCACTTCCTCGATCACGTCATCTGGGGATGATATGATTTCCATTTCCATTTCCATGTTCTCTGCTTCTTCCAAGGTTTTTCGTAAATCCCCGTGTAACCTTGGATCTCTCGAACCATCAATTTTCAAGCGTACGGGTTGATCATCCTTTATGAGTATTCTTGAGGGAATGGTTGAGAAAACTTTCTCTACCAATGAATCTGCTGCACGGAAGGCATGAGAATCCTGTCTCCCACGTGATAACACGTCCTTGAAAACCTCGTTGAAGGATGAAAGGAATGACGCGAGCATATTTTTCAGGAAAAGGGAAGATTTCGTTGCCAACAATATTCCCGTTATGGATCCCTCCTTCATTAACGTGATACACGTGCCATTAATGTCTAATATGCCCGTGCCGGCATTATCCATCCTTGAATTAAGCTCTGTCACTAGTTTTCCAAGCATTGGAGAAATTATTACATCATCCTTGGTAATTTTCCAAGCATATTCATATATACCTTGGCCTCGTGAATCAAGAACGGTTAACTTGCATAACTCGAACGGTAGGATGAACAAGACCTTGCTTTCCTTCAACATGATAACTATCAACCAGATGGTTCCGATTGAAAGAGCGATATTAGATAGTACATAGATCGGGGGATAAAGCAAGGCAAACATGTCGAAACTGATCATCCCAATGATGGTGCAAGAGATCACCCAGAACATGGCGTTTGCTTCCCGTTGTATCT
>WJJB01000353.1 GCA_014729935.1 Candidatus Bathyarchaeota archaeon
AGATTACATCTGGTTTGAGATCAAGGGAAAAACCTTCACGGACCACGATGGCGAGACAAAAGCATTACTAATTTCTCGAGACATCAGCCAGCGGAAAAAACTGCAAGAGAAATTGCTCTCCATTAATGAAAAATTGGAAGAAAAGGTGCAAGAAAGGACGAGTGAATTGAAAGAGACGCAGGAACGGCTAATCAGGCAGGAAAAGCTCGCTGCTCTTGGAAAGTTGTCTGGTAGCGTGAGTCATGACCTGCGGAACCCGCTAAACGTGATAAATAGCTCGATTTTCTTCTTGAAAATGAAACTGGCCGATGCTAGTGAAAAAATCAAAAAGCACCTAGGAATCATTGAAAACGAAGTGCATGCGGCGAAAAGAATCATAGAAGATCTACTAGATTCAGCAAGAATTGAAAAACCTGCCTTCACGAAAATAAATGCCAATGATATCATCAAGGAATCGCTGCAAGCCATTGAAATACCGCCTGGCATCAAATTGAAAAAAACATTGTGTCCCAGTCCTTGCATTGCAATGGCGGATAAAGTGCAGATGCGTCGCGTGCTTGTCAACCTGATAATTAATGCCATTGATGCCATGGGTGAATCTGGCACCCTTGAAGTCCATTGCCGCTTAGTTGATGCCAAGAGAGTGGTTGAATCCAATAAAAAAACCATTGCAATAGACATCTCTGATACAGGTCACGGGATAGGTGATGAAGTGCTCCCACACATTTTTGAACCGCTCTATACCACGAAAAAGAAGGGTTTAGGCCTTGGCTTGCCAATCGTGCAAGAAATCGTGGAAAGGCATGGAGGGGAAATAAAAGTGTTTACTAACCAACAGGGCACGAAATTCACGGTGCTAATCCCTAGCAAGTAATCAAGAGCTCGTTCCCGATCTAAGATTTGGTGTGAATTCTACTGCCACATGCAAACATACATAAATCCACAGCACTAAGGTAAACGTGGAGTGATTTTAAAGTCACTTCTCGTGGGAAATGTAAATATACCTGCAATGGTAAGTGAAAAATGGATACCTTTCTAATTGATGCTCTTGATGAAGGTATAATTCTATTTAACACCCAAGGAAAAATCCTTCACGTGAATCCCGCCATCAAGGCACTTTCAGGGGAGGGTTTCTTCTTGAAAGATGGAGTGCAGTTACCTGAGGCGTGTGAAAGTATACTTTCAGAAGACCAATACATGGATGTGATGGTTCAATTAGAGAATCTTGTTGATCAAGACGTCATATCAGAATTCGCAATTGCAAACAAACGGTCTCCTGTCCCACCACGTTCCATCCCACGAAATGGGTTCATTATCAATATCAATCCCATTCCATCCAAGCCTGATCTTTTCTTATTGCACTTGAAACAGGGTAGATCCACGAACCCAACAAAATCCATACCTGCCATGGTTGATACGTATCCATCATTCACCAAGAATATCATGGAAGCACTACCACTCATCCTGAATATTCATGATCCCGAAACACGCGACATCATTTATTCCAATGGGAAAATAAAAGAGGTTCTCGGCTATTCTTTAGAAGAATTCAGGAAAATGGGTAATGCACTAATAGAGAGATTGATACATCCTCGGGATGCAGAGAAAGTTGCTACTTATCACGCGAATTTACCATTTCTTGAAGAAGGTGATGCTAAAACCTTGGAATACAGGATGAAGGATGTTTCAGGTTCTTGGCATTGGTTAAAATGCTGGGATACTCTTCTCGCCAATGAAGCGGGTGAATTCAGTTCGAAAATCCTTAGTTTAGCATTAGATATTACACCAACCAAGATTTCAAATCAACTGGTGGAAGAACAATGGCGGCTCAGGAAAAAATTGGAAACTGAAGATAAATTTGAAAAACTCTTGGAAGCGTGTGGATTCGCCATTCTCGAGATTTCTAATTGTGATGCACTGGGCATATATTTGGTTGATGATGAAACTGGCAACCTGGAGCTCATTTATCATGAAGGGTTATCCCCCGAGTTCATAAGGGAGACCAGATGTTATTCAAGAGATTCTCCAAGTGCAGAACTCGTATACCAGGGAACCGCAATCTACAAGACTCATGGTGAAATTAGGAAAAAGATGGATGATGTTCGCAAGCAGGAAGGATTGAAAGCATTGGGAATCCTTCCCCTCAAGATAAAGAATAAGATCATCGGGTGCGTGAATATTGCATCCCATGATTTGGAACGCATAGACGATAGATTACAGAAAAGTATCGAAACGATAGCTAGTCAAGTTGCTTTCACCATCATGAAATGGAAGGATGAGCGGGAATTGGAGGATTATAAAAAACACTTGGAAGCCATCGTGGAAGAAAAAAACTTCCAGCTTCGGGAAAGAATGAAGGAGCTCCAATGCTTGTACGACATGACCAATCTTGGTGAAGAAAGTAAATCAACTGTTACATTACTCGAGAATGCTGTTAATGTCATTCCACAATCTTTCCAATATCCTGATTATTGCCATGCGAGGATAATGTATGGGGATGTAGCATATTCCACTCCTGGATTCAAGCAAACGCCATGGATGCTGAGTGAATCTACAGACCTTCATGGGAGGACACTTGAAATTGTAGTCATTTATGACGTGGAACGGAAGTTCCTAGAGGAGGAGGAAAAGCTAATCAAGATAATTCTTCAAAAACTGAAACAAGTGCTCGAGAGAAATGTAAACCGCATAAAAGTTCAGGAAAGCGAGTCAAGATTTCGATTCATTTTTCATAATGCCCCTGTGGCACTCTTGGAAGAGGATTTCTCGGAAGTGCGGGCAAGCATTGATCGGTTCAAGCGTGATGGTATCCAAGATATCAAGGGATATTTAAAAGAAAACCTAAAAGTTGTGAGAGAATTAGCCTCCCAGGTCAAAATTACCGCGGCAAATAATGAAAGTATCAATCTTTTTCATGCCGGAGATGAATCCGCATTAATTGGTTCCCTTGAACACTTGCTCCCTAGTTCCTCCTTGGTGGAATTCGAGAAGGAGCTTCATTTGATTCTTGATCATCAACAACTGCTCGAGGTGGAGACCACTAGAAAAACCCTCACTGGCAGATTGAAGAACGTTATTGTCCGCATGATGAATCCAGGGGAAAATAAACGCTTCGAGAAGATACTTGTTGGTATTATCGATGTTAGTGCCTTGAAAAGAGCGGAATTGAAAATTGAAAGCCAGTACAAAAAATTTTTAGCGATCCTGGAAAGTTATCCCGAGGTAATCTACGTGTGTGATCCCGAAACTCACGAGCTTCTTTTCGTGAGCAATAAACTTAAGGAATTCCTCGGGAAGGATCCAACAGGTGAGGTTTGTTACAAGGCACTTCAAGATCTGGATGAACCATGTGATTTTTGTACCAATGATATCCTATTCAAGAAAAAGAAACCTTACGTTTGGGAATATCACAATCCATTGATAGAGAGAGATTTCCTAATAACAGATAAGGTTATCAAGTGGCCGGATGGTAGGGACGTTCGATTCGAGGTTGCAATTGATATCACGAAGCGAAAGGAAGCAGAGAAGCACTTGGAGGTAATTCTCAAGAAATTACGTCGTTCCAACAGGGAATTAGAACAATTCGCTTACATTGCGTCTCACGACCTCCAGGAACCCTTGCGAATGGTATCAAGCTACTTGCAGCTGATCGAACGAAGGTATGGGGAAAAATTGGATGCAACAGCTCACGAATTCATTGATTTCGCGGTAGATGGAGCAAAGAGAATGAAAACTCTCATCAATGACCTCTTGCTCTTCTCCAGAGTGCAAACTAGGGGAAAAGCTTTCTTAGAGACAGATCTTAACGAGGTTATCGATGAAGCAAGAAAAAACTTGCAATTCATGATTCAGGAAACAGGAGCAGTAATTCAGAATGATGAATTACCAACGATCAAGGTTGATAAAACCCAATTCATACAGTTATTCCAAAATCTTCTAAATAATGCAATTAAATTTCACCGTGACGAAGTTCCATTCGTGAAGGTTTCTTGCAGGAAGGATGAAGACGCGTGGATATTCTCATTCAAGGATAACGGGATTGGCATAAAAAAAGAGTACTTTAAAAAGATATTCCTGATATTCCAGCGACTTCATGCCAAGGGACTGTATCCTGGGACAGGGATTGGATTAGCGATCTGCAAGCACATCGTGGCGCGCCACGGTGGGAAAATCTGGCTCGAATCGGAACCGGGTGCTGGATCAACTTTTCACGTGGCAATACCCCATGATGTGGAAGAATTTGATAAAAGAAGTGATTTATACCAAATAGAGGGTTCATGAAAAAGGAAAGGTGGAAGCAATGAGTTCTGGACGACAAACGAGACCGATAGAGATTCTGATGGTGGAAGATAATCCCGGCGATGTTCGCCTGGCGAAGGAGGCACTTAACGAGAATAAGGTTTTGAATAACATGACAGTAGCTGAAGATGGGGTGGAAGCACTTGCCATCCTGAGGCATGAATCCCCGCATGAGGATGCCGCACGCCCCGACGTGATCCTGCTAGACTTGAACCTGCCAAAGAAGGATGGCAGGGAAGTATTGCAGGAGATCAAGGCAGATGATTCACTGAAACG
>WJJB01000354.1 GCA_014729935.1 Candidatus Bathyarchaeota archaeon
GGGGATGACCAGCGATGGCGTGGCAAGTTCCACGGCGACCGATGATGCACGGGGAATCGATTCGACAAATGCACCTGCCAAGTCGAACGCCATCACAACTGCCAGCATGTTCCTTTTCGGCTTGGACCGTGCGGGGAAGACCACTCTCGTCGAATACTTGAAAAGCGAGACTTTCAAGGACCATGCCCCCACACTAGGTGTAAATGTTGCCCACATCGTGCTTGGTAACGTGCGATTCGAGTTCAACGATCTAGGTGGGCAAGCTGCTTTCAGGACAACCTGGATGGATTACTGGAATGACCCTGATCTGATGGTATTCATGGTGGATGCAACGGATGTTGGCAGGTTCAAGGAAGCACGGGATGCATTGTTTTCCATTATCAACCTGCCAAAAACTCGTGGCGTGCCATTACTCATCCTTTCAAACAAGATAGATGATCCAGAGGCAAGAAGTGCAGCAATGATGGAAATTGCGCTTGATATCAATTCTATCAAGGACAGGACCGTCGCCTTTTATGAAATATCCATCAAGGAGGGACGGAACCTAGAAAAGGCATTGAATTTCATGGCATCCTTCATCTTGCAAGATGACGCAATGGAGTCCTTCGTGTCCAACGAGCTCAAGCGCATTACAAGGAGTTACAAGGAAATGTTCAAGGCATACATCAAGGAGGCAAAATTACTCGAAAAGCAAGGGGAATACCGGAAAGCTGAGGATAGGGTGCATCGAGCCATTTTTGTTCAAGAGGAACTCTTCAAGCAGGGATTCAGCAAGGCAAGAAAGCACATCAAGAAATGCGAGAACATGCTCCAACACCTGGGAAAACGGTAAAAGCGTTAATGCTAGGCGTGATGCATCTGGAGCATCAATATTCGAAAACACGCGAATCATGATCCATGGGAGTATGTAGTATATAAAGCCCCCGTGCTAAATAGTACATGTAAAGTTCATTTGTAGCTAATTGGAGCAATCGTATTGGTGAGTGCCCTTGAAAGATGAAGTGACCAAATATTACAAGAAGATGCGGCGCAGTTTCTCCCATTTCATCATTTTATCAATCTTGAATGCAGAAAACGTCGAGATCCATGGTTACGAGTTAAAGAAGCGGATTGAAGCGGAATTCGGTGATACAAAGGAGTTTTTTGAGACCGATTCAAGCATTTACCCCGTGCTCACCGACCTCAAGAAAAAGGGATTGCTGGATTTCAAGGAGCGAATCGTGTCGGGGAGGACACAAAAGCAGTATTTCATCACGGACAGGGGACGCGAAGTTCTACCGGACATGGAACGTCAATACATGTATTTCAATACCAAGATCAAGAAATTCTTTTCTGAGCTTGCCGAACGTGGATTGAAAATCTCTTTTCAAATCAACTTGGAGGAAATCGAAGGGGAACTGGATGACAAGTTACTCAACATTACACTCTATGATCTCAAGCAAGCCATAGCCAACCTTCCGACAAAGGAAATGAAGAAAAAGTACATTGAAATTACAAAGGAAAAGATCTCCATCTTGCAAAAGGAGATAAAAAAGATCGAGAAAAACTTGAAGCAACGGTAACCTGTATTCTGTTTCCATCTCGTAAATGCAATGCCTTTAGATACTCAATTTCTTATCACGCAGGATTTCCACGCGGACCCCGGGCGCGACCTCATTGACCAGGTCGATAAATGGATCGAGATCCTGATCCCAATCGTGCATTGGAACGATCACCCTTGGTTTGATGTATTTGGTTGCCCTCGCTGCATCATCGAAATCCATCGTATATCCCTTATTACCAACGGGGAGCAAGGCTACATCAATGGCAGTATCGGCAAGTTCCTTCATCTCCTCCATGATATCGCAATCCCCCGCGTGGTAAATCTTCTTTCCTTCAATCGTGATAATATAACCGAGCCATTGGTTTTCACGGGGATGAAATTTCTTGCCAGGAAACGTATATGCAGGGAATCCAGTAACTGGGATACCAGCAACCCTCTTGGTTTCACCAGGTTCCAATCCAACGGGATGGAATTCTTTCAATGCCTTGACGCATGTCTTGGGGCATGCCACCACCGTGCTTCCATCCGATAGTTTTCGAATGCTATCCACGTCCGCGTGGTCATGATGCTCGTGTGACACGAGGATGAGGGATGCCTGGGGAAGATCATCACCAACTTGGTAAGGATCGAAGTAAATGACGTTATCTCCTGATGAAACAAGGAATCCAGCGTGATTAATCCATGTTATGTCAACCATGTTATCATGTCCCTCCTGCACGTTTTTACCTTGCAACCACTCCTTTATTAGCTTTTTGCCGGTTGGTTCTGCTGTTCGGGCTTCACCCGGTACATTCAATAGTTATTTAGGCATTCGTGCGTTATTTAAATAGATTGAAGGTATTCTAATACACGGACGCGCGAGTTAACTTGAAAACACGAGGAATCGAGCATCATGTCTGCACCACATATCGAGGGAAATGATGGAAAGGGTATTGGCAAGGACCTGAAACTCAAGTGTCCCAC
>WJJB01000355.1 GCA_014729935.1 Candidatus Bathyarchaeota archaeon
GAAACGGGAATGGTGAGGTAGAATATTTGCATTCATGGCATGACATTCCATCAAGACTTGAAAAACCCTTGAATCCACGCCCGGGGCCACGAGGCGATGATGTCCAACTTTTTCCAAAAAATCCGCGACTAGTCATCAACTATCAACATATGCAAGAAATTCCAGCTGAAGAAATAGCTGAACGGGAACGAATTTCATAAGGAATCGTATCGATTGATATTGTAAGAGGCATAACCTGCGATCACTCGCTTTCCGTATACAAGGACCAGGAATACAACGTTCTTTGTTACAAGAAAGTGGAAATGCTCGCTTGTTAAAAAGAACCAAGATTCCCTTCCGTCTTTTTTCCCATTAGATTCTTTACTTCTCCCTTGCAAGAATTACACATGGAATGTGTAAATGCGCGTGCAACCTTGGCAGGGGTGATGCCGTGAGCGAGAAAGGCTTGTATTCCGAAGTGAAAAAGAAAAAGATGGAGGCACTTGGGAAAGCCAAGATCGTGAAGGCAGTTGAAAAGCATGGAAAGATCTTGAGCATCAAGGGGCAGTACGATGATCCCAACAAGGTCATGAAACACACCTATGCTGCAGTCAAGGATGATATCACCCCTGGAAAGATAAACAAGGTGGATCTCAATAAATATGACTTGGTGGTTGTTGGGTGTCCGGGTAACGAAATTTCCTCGAAATACTTCATCAAGTTCAGGGAATTCGTGGAACAAGGGGGCTGGTTATTGACAACCGACTGGGTGCTAAAAACCATCGTGGAACCCTTGTTTCCAGGATATATCAGGTGGAATGGTGAAAAAACGGGTGACGTGGTTGTATCCTGTTCCATCACGGATCCTTCTCACCCGTTCATGGACGGCGTGGTGGATAGTCTCAAGTCATATGGAAAGGGGAAGGGCAAGGGTCCAAAATCCACGGCACATCCCGCCATGAAGCAAACCTTCAAGTGGTGGTTGGAGGATAAATCATTTCCAATCGATATCCTTCGAAAGAATGATGTCAAGGTTCTTATCGACTCGTATGAAATAAAGAAGAAATGGGGTGCCGCACCAGTCTTCGTGTATTTCCCTTTTGGGCAGGGAGTTGTCGCTCATTTCATCAGTCACACGCACCTTCAAAAGGGAGCAAGCAAGGGAAAATTCGCCAGTGCCATCATCATCACGAACCTTCTAGACGAATGCATCAAATTCAAGTACGGTTTGGACGCTGGAAGGCAACGGGGCGGATACCAGGACCTTGGATCTAGCGGAAAACCAATTCAAAGTAGTGCATCGTGGGACCAGAGTTTCGGGCAGGTGGTTCCACCAAACACGCCCCAAGAATATGGTCACGGGCAACCAATCCAGCAATATCAACCGTCAACAACTCAACAACCTGGTGGAGGGACTCCACAGCTGACCCCAGATCCTTCCAAGGGAATCGTACCAGATTTTGGTGGAGTTGCCCAAGCCATCGAAAACCAGCTGTTGCCAGATCCAACCATCCCATGCACCATTTGCGGAAGAGATTTTTCCACGTACCAAGGAAAGGTGATGGAATGTAATGAATGCCACGCGATGTACCACGAGGAGTGCCTTGTCCAACAGATCGACCTAGAAGGGGTCTGCAAGTCTTGCCGGCGAGTTCTCCTCTATTGAAAACTCAATATCCATCAAATATAGCGTGGCATGTCTCAATCAGTTCCTTCTTCCTTGCTTCCTACAGGTGTAACCGGCAGGTGATGATACTGCCCGGTGATCGTTCCAATGCAGCTATGACATCTAAGAAATCATTTGTACAGGAAACGATTTCCAGTGCATTGATTAGCGAACCTGTTTCTATCCTTTGCATGGGCTTGCCGTTTGCAACCAATAAAAGTAAGATATCCCCCCTCGTGGTTCCCAAGCATGCAATGGACTTGCCTGCCACTGTTGCAAAATCCCAACAGTTCACGTTTATCCCATCCCCTGGTGCCGTTTCCCATAATAGCTCGCCGGATTCAAGATCATGGCAAGCAACAATACCTGGATTGCCAAGATATTCATTACTACCGTTTCCCAGTCGGACGGGAACTTGAAACGATGATGAGATAACGCTATTGTTGGTATCCGACACGTGACACTTCCATGCGAAGGATCCGTGCTCATATGAAAAGCGAATTTCTCCTTGATCCCGTTCCAGCACTTTCAAAAATCCATCATCTGCCACAGCGGCTATGGTACCATCATTAGCGATACTCGCATCTCGAACGTAGGATTCGAACTTGTAAAACCATTTCATTGGATACATGTTCTTCTCTCTTGGAGATGTTCTCGCGGGTCGCTCGTACGCTCGCACGGTATTATCATTTCCCCCTGCCACGATCATGTGCACTAGCTCGGATTGAATCAAACGTTCGGTAGCAATATTAACCCCACTGGCAAATGTATCCCCCCACAAGTATCTTCCGGTTTTTGCGTCAAGTAAACGCAAAGTCCGGTCAATACTCGGTATCAACACCAGGGGATCGTTCGTGAATGGATCAATATATGCTGAAAATGATGAAATCGTGGCGTCAAATGAATGTGACCACGCTGGCATTCCATCATCCATGTACGCGTGGAAATGACCATCCTCCCTGCCGGTGAATATAGTTGGAGTGTTGGAATCCAAGCCAGATGGTATTGTTTCGATCGACCAAGCGGGGGACCCGATTTTTCTATCCCACTCAAGATTTCCATCCCACTCCTTTCCATTCCAAGAAAAACGCATCTTGGAAAGAATCCCTCGTTTTTCTGCAGTTGCGAGATGAAACAAGCCATTTTCCTTGTTGCCGTCTCGATCGAGAACTCTTAACGCGCTGACCTCACCCATAGCCAAGTCCTCGTGAACGGAATGCGTTGTTTTCATCTTTGAACCTCTCGTGCTTCTTTTATTGCTTGGTTAGGTTTTCTTCTCATCCAGCATCCCAAGCTGATGGGAGATGATATCCACGTGCATTTTAATCATCATTAATATTGAATTACGGAGGGGGCCTGACAGCACCTCTTGGTGAGATATGGAGAGTGTGGCGTTACCACTCTCGCAATCGATACCTAATGAAAGATAGATCCCTCGGAGTAATTCCCACCGGGATTCCACGATATCATCAACATTAGCAACTTCTAGCAGTAGACTGGTAAAAACCTTTTCCAAGGTTCCCGGATCCATGCAAGGTTTCAATTTCGTTGATAATGGGGATAAGAAAGCGCTTGCATTAACCTTGAAACAGAATAATTCTGAAAAAGCCATGATATTACCTGTTCGATATATGTCGGTGAATGATTCATTCGATAATTGTGCAGGATATGCTGGGACTATTGAATCATTCATCTTACCTACTTTACAAAGAAGGACCATTATTGCTTCCACGAGAATTACTGCTTGCTTGATTCCAAGTAAATCACGTGCTTTATTGGAGAAATACCAGCTAATATCCTTACCGTATTCATCGTCTTCAAGAAACGTGATGACCATCTCCACACCTGGGAAGCAGCTCCAACTGAATGCCCCTCGAATCCTATCGTTCTTGCCACTCCAAGATCCCGTGACATTCCTGCATTTTGCTAACATGCCTTTCTTAATTCCTGCAATAATATCTGGTTGAAAAGGAAGGTACTTGGCATTAAGCCTGTTGATAACGGGGGTCGCGTGGCTGAAATTTCTCAAGCTCATGTAATCTGATTCCGTTATTTCCCCCTCGTGGTGATATGTGCAAAATATTTCATGGAAAGCAGGTACCATGCACCTCCACCTATCAATGCCAGGGCACCAGCAAGTAACCAGTTGAAAAACCCAATCTCGATAACAAAACGGTCGATCAGGATGAGAAGTCCCAGGACAGCCAAGAAGATAGACGCGATGATGATAATCAACCCGCGCAATGGAGGAAAGAGGAGGAATATCACGATGCATCCAACGGCATTAATGGCAAGATACAAGAGGGAAATCCAGATTTCATCGTCGATCGTGCCATTTATGGTCATGTATTGCAAGATCGCGGAGTAAACGGAGAAGGAGCTGGAGACCACTGTCAATACCATGATGTTCCTTACGAGCTCTGGTTCAGATAAGGGACCACTTGCAGTTATAATACGTGGTAGGGACATGGCGGCTTTGGGGTCCTTCGATGCCTTGATCATGTCTCCTTCAATCATTTCAATGTCCTTGACGACGATCGTGCTACTTTCCTTGAATCCTCGAACCGAGCGAATCACGTGAAAGGCATTCAAGAAGTGTGGAATGAAGGCAATGACCACCACGAACTCTAAGCTACCAACAATGGCGATACAACCAAGCGCCATGCCAACTTGAAGGGTACCGATGTCACCAGGGAATATCTTGGCAGGGTACCGGTTATAGAAGAAAAACGCTATCAAGCTCGCAAGTACTGGAAGGGAAAGAAGGATAGCTTCCATGGAGCCGTTTATAATGCCCGCGATGAGTAATGCAACGGTGACGATGATGGCCGTCCCAGAACCCTCGCCGTTATAGCCTTCGAGCATATTTACCGCATTCATCATAACCGACAGGAAACCGGGAATAAAGGGGAGATATAGGATGGTAACCTGCAAGGTACCAAGGAAAGGAACCGGAGGGGTTCCGGGGATTATGTCTGTTGCAATATAAAATGCGACCATGGGCACCGTTGCGATAACCGTTGATGCGATTTTCTTGAACGCGGAAAGTTTTAACTTGTCATCAATGATCCCTATCACCGAAGCGAGTATTATACTAGCAAGAACCGCCATGAACATGATCAAGTGTGAAGGTACGAATGCCATCAGAATGCAAATGCCAACGGCAACACCCAAAATCATGCTCAAGCCACCCGATTCGGCAACGGCAGGACGTGCTTCCTTGTGAATATCGAATCCAACCCAATCATGTTTTTTCATAAACTTGATTTGCCGTGGGATGATCAAGATGGTGATCGCAAATGGAATCACGGAAGCGAGGAAATACACGTGCCAGCCAATCGATGCCATGAGACAAAAAATAATGAGATGCATTAATTACTTTTCCAAGGTAAAAGGCTTGTACCAAAAATTACAAAGACTTTATAGAACCATGTTACACGATTACATATAATAATCACTACTAGGATACGTGAATTAACGTGAACAGGGAACGCGTGAGAATTTCAGCAGTAATTGCATTCGCTTGTACTTTCATCATAATGGGTTCCCTCATTGCAACGAGATCCATGCAGCGAGTGGGAAATCCCGGATCAAGCGACCTGCTACAGGCCCCAGCATCCAGCGACCTACCAGCAACCACGTTTCCAGGTAAGGCGACCCATATACAACGTGTTGTGGCAATTGATTCTTTTGGTACGTTTTACACGAAAGATACCGTTACCTTCAAGAATGATGGAACCGAACCAATTCAAGAATACTACTTTTGCTTGAACCAATATCAAGTTAATAACCTGTACGATACCATTGCCAAGCTAAAGACTGGTGCACACCTGCAGGTGGAAAGAATTATTTACAACCTGAATGGATTCAACACGTGGCGCGTGCTTCTTCCCAACGTGCTCTTTCCGGGTGAAACCATTACTTTCCAAGTATGGCAATACTTCAATGCCCTTGATATCACGGTGGATGCCGAGAATGCTACAGTTCAATTTAATAGTTCGACATTTGCAATCATCCCATACCAAACCGATTTGATTGAGACTGCAATAAAGCTCCCTCCAAGCTCTGTTATCCAGGAATACCTCCCTGACTTTCCCGGCGCCGAGTCTGGACCAAATAGCTTGGATTTCTCTTCCCAACTTTCAGCGCCGTTTAACAACATCGAACTATACGTGAAATTCATTAATAATATTGCTACTTTCATCGAAAATGAGAAATCAATCAAAACCATCAAGGTGAGTACCAATCACGCATGGAAGGTATCTGATCACGTGGTGGTGAAAAATGTTGGTAAAGCGTCAATAACGACCTTGACTTTCACCGTACCAAGGGAGGCAACCAATTTCAAGGCAAAGGATTCCATAGGGATCGTGAATGGTCTATCCGTTCAAGAAATTGAAGATACTGTTGAAAATGAGGACGTGAAGACAAAAAACGTTACCATCAATCTCAAGAGCAACAGGTACGTGATCACCTCGGGGAAAAAATTATCCCTCACCTTGAGCTTCTCGCTCCCCGCCAAGGACCGCATGAGCAACGGTGCAGGTCAGAATATCGTGCTCTTTGACGTGTATTCCATTTCACGGAATCCATGGATTTCACGGGACACCGACGTGAAGGTGGGATTCCCCCAAGCAAATACCATCAATACCGATGATCTCCTATCAATGCCAGATGAGATGGATTTCTCAGATGGTTTCCAATATCTCGTCTTCAAGGAAAGTATCATGGGTCCAAATTCCTACAAGCCAATCAATGTCCAATATACTTATTCTAATTTCCAGTTACAAGGGCGCCCGTTGCTCCTTGCCTTGGTTTTCGGCGTGATCACTAGCTTTTTCATCGTGTCTACCAGGCTATTGAGGAGTACCACACGCGAGTATGTTGGTCCGAAAAGAGACATCCCGATCGACGAATTAAGGGAGTTCACCAGTATTTTCGAAGAAAAGGTTGGTCTATACTTGAGCATCGAACGGTTGAACGAAGATTTTGGCCGTCGCAAGATAAAGAAGCGAGAATTCATCATCAAGATCAAGGATTTCACCAAGAAATTAAAAACGCTCGATGAGGAAATTGCATATTCCAAGAAGAAACTTATCGATTTTGGTGGTAGGCTCAAGGAAATCATCGAGGATTTAGATGTTCTTGAAGCAGAACGACAATCAGTTCAAGAATCACTGCTCAGGTTAGAATCGCAATACAAGACTGGTAAGATCAAATCTAGAATAGCATTTGAGAGATTGTACGATAAATATGCTGTTCGTCTGAAGAAGATCCAAACTGCAATTGATTCGGGCGTGAATGAGCTGAAAAGTTATTACATCTGAATCCTGATCCCAAACCACTTCCATATTTTTTTATTACTTCGATCTATTTTTTACCGGGTGAATCACCTTCATGAAACCATGGCTCATGGAATTACTCGCTTGTCCAATTGATAAACATTACCCGTTACATGTTATCATATTCGAAATAGAAAATTCGAGTGAAATAACGGATATTTTAAAAGATCAAAGAAGGATGTCCAAAGATCTCTCGTTTTTTCTCATGAACATGGAAGATCGACTCGATGGAGATTTCGATGATGAAGAAAAACATGAAATCCCAGCTATCGTGAATAGCTACATGGACGGGGGTGTCTTGCAGGTTCAAGACACGCTATCCATCAAGCCCTTGCCAATCAACGAATACTTGGATCTCATCACCGGGAGTATAAGGGAGCTTGAACCACTTGAAAATAAATCACATGCGGTGATCACAACCACCATGAACCAACTATCGGATCTTGGAACCAAAATACAAGAATACCTGAATGATATGGGGGATAAGGGAGAGACCAAACAGCATGAGGGTTTCATTGATTCCATCAAGGATGATCTCGTTCTCCTCAATTGGTTCAAGCAAGTATTCGAAATACAAACTGGTATCATGCAGTGTCCGGAATGCAACCGGTGGTATCCTATAAGGAAAACCATTCCACAAATGCTTCCCGATAGCTTGCGGAAGAGAGATGAGGAAATAGCTTTTCTTGAAACGTGGAGCGATTACCTGGACGATAGTTACCTTAATGAAGGTCTTCCTTATCACCTGTAGATGAAACGATACCTTTCTTGGATATGATTGGACCGATGGAAATTCCAAGCCTCCAGTTTCCCGCGATTGCTAAGCAATTTTACCTTGAGTGCTATCCCACCATTAAAAAAATCCTTGATGTTGATTTTGACAAGGATGTTATCGCGCACGGGGTCATCAGGGAACACGTATTGCTTGATAGCAAAACCATGAAAAAACGCAAATGGTTTATTGAATCCATGAGGAGGGCTGAACACCCACCGATATTCATCATCACGCCTGGGACAACCTTGCAAGAGAATATTGAACTCGTGAAACGGCATGTTGCCACATTGGATGAAATAACTATTTTAGGGGTGGATGGCGCCAATAACGCATTAATCGACCATGGTATTAAAGTTGATATTATGGTTACCGACTTGGATGGGTTGAAAACGAGAACATTGAACTATATCCACGATGAACAAAATAGCACAAGCATTATCCATGGGCACGGGAATAATATCGGAAAAATCAAGGAATTTTTCGATGATGTAAAAATTGATTACCGGTACATCTTCACAACCCAAATTAAACCCGAATCTGGCCTATACAATTGGGGAGGATTTACGGACGGTGATCGGGCTGTTTTCTGCGCCATTCAACTGGGATTCAAGCAAATCTTCCTCGTTTCAATGGATGTAGATAACCAAGTGATTGGTTCGTGGTCAAAACCAAGATTCACGAATACAGGCAAAGACGAACGCTCGCTCCATCACCATCCAATCAAGCAGGTGAAGCTTAATATCGCCAACCGCATATTAAAATGGTTATCAACGCGATTACCACCAAGAACCTCCTTGAAAACATTGAACAAGCATCCCCCCTTTAGTTTTCTCGAAAATGTTCCTTCCTTATTAGACTAGATGGCAGGTATATAACATGGTAATTCTCATTATCGCGGAGAAGAAAAGCGCTGCATTGCAACTCGCTAATGCTTTGGATTATTCCGGAAAACCGAGAGAAATTAAAATCAATAGTGGTGTTTCCTACATTGAAATACAGCTATTTGGAACCCGGGAAAAAGCCTTTATTGCGAGTGCTGCCGGTCACCTTTACAAGCTGGAAGCAAAAGGGAAGAGGGGAGCAAGCCCAGTTTTCGATTTCCACTGGGTTCAAAACAAACAAAACAAGTATATTTACAAGTACATTAAAACCATCAAGGATATAATCTCCAAGACCCATGTTAGTGAATACATTATCGCCACGGACCTCGATCTTGAGGGATCTGTAATTGGATTCAATATCGTCAAGTTCACATGCCTCAAGGGAAAAAGCAGCGTGAAGAGGGTGCGCGACAACTCGAGTCGCATGGAATTTTCAACATTGACCAAACAGGAAATCAGGAAAGCGTGGCAGGGAAGGAAGAAGGGATTGGATTGCAACAGGATAAAGGCAGGTTACGCGAGACACTGGGTAGATATCTTATTTGGAATAAATCTATCGAAAGCTCTCACTGATGCTGTAAAATCGGTCTCTGGAAGGTTCCAAATCTTTTCGATGGGTCGGGTACAGGGACCAACATTGAAAGCCGTTTACGAACGAGACGAGAAAATCGAGAATCATGTCCCCAAGAAATACTGGGAACTTGATGTTATTGGAAAAACCACTAACAAGACCATTTCCCTTGCTCACATCC
>WJJB01000356.1 GCA_014729935.1 Candidatus Bathyarchaeota archaeon
AGCGTGCTCTCTCAGATGTCTCTGTTTTTCTTTTTCAAGATGAAAACGGGGATGCACGTGATGAGTACACCGAGAAGCACCGCTACCTGGTAACCTGGCACATTTTTTCCTTCTTTCAAGAAGATTTCAAGATAAAAGGGCTCCAATTCTGCAGTCGCATTAATCGCTAAATAGCTAATGACTCCTTTTTGCTCGTCATACTCAACATCCATCAATGTATCCTTGGTGGTTATTCCCCTTATTCCACCGTCCAAGCATTGCAATGCTTGTAGCCATTCCAATACCCCAAGGTGCATGCAGGAATCATTCTGGAGGATTTGGAAGAGAGCGCCACCCATCGTATTTAATTCTTGGGAAATCACCACGGAAACACCATCGCTCACCGAAAGGCTAACCGTGAAATTAACCCGGCAGCTTCCATCCATGTCCATTCCCACGCCGTCTATGGTAACGGAACCGGAAATTCCAACGGAAATGGGTGTCCCCGTCGTGTTATCGAATCCCGTGCCTGAATACCTGTACACGTCCCCTTCATTAACCCCAACATAATCTGGGGAGGTGGCAGCGGAAACACCACTCGGGAACAGCACCAGTAGAAGCAAGGGCAAGATCAACACCATGAAACCCATCATCAAGGTATCATTTTTCTTCATTACTATCATTCCACTCGTTTATGTCGTGAAGGACCAGGCATCATGAACTGGAAATTTCCCCCAAGTGCTTTCGTGTGATGAAAACTACCAAACATGGTGCTTCGAGACAAGATCAATCCCTCCGATGGTATATAGGTGACTTGCAGCTACTTATATCAATTTCGGTCTGCAAGATCACGTCTCTCCACCATGGTAGATGGATTTCTAAAGGAAATCCAGGGCGATTCTAATCTCTTGTTAATAGCATTTCTTATATGATAGCCAGCAATGAAGATCGTGATGGCAATGGAAAACTCGAAAAAGACCGTCGATGATGTCTTTGAAGAAATTGAGGAGAAAAACATCAAGTTCGTTCGCTTGCAATTCACCGATATCAATGGCAGGATGAAGAGCTTTGCCATCAGTGCCAAGATGCTTGATGGAGCATTCAGCCGGGGGGTGAACTTTGACGGGTCAAGCATCACGGGATACCACGCGATTCAAGAGAGTGACATGATTGCCAAGCCGGATCCTTCCACTTTTGCCATCGTTCCTTGGCGGGAGGATAAGGAAGAGGGCGGGACATGCCGGTTTATATGCGACGTGTTTACCAAGGATAATCAACCTTTCGAGGGTGATTCAAGATATATACTCAAGAAAACCCTCAAGGTGATAAAGGAGGATCTTGGATTGGAATTTTTCTGCGCCCCGGAGATGGAATTCTTCCTGTTGAAGAAAGGAAAGAATGGTGACAAGCCAAATCCCATGGACTTGGAAGGATACTTCGATCTTAGCCCAGGTGATGAAGCGGAAACATTGCGCAGGAAGATGGTCATCACCTTGGAAAAATTCGGGATACCTATAGAAAAAGTTCATCATGAGGTTAGCCGTGGCCAGAACGAAATCGACGTGGTTTACACCGACGCGCTCCAAATGGCAGACTGGACGGTCACGCTAAAAAATACCGTGAAGGCGGTTGCCATGTTCAATGGCTATCAAGTCACGTTCATGCCGAAACCATACTTCGGGATCAACGGGAGCGGCATGCACGTCCACCAGAGCTTCGCTGGCAAGGATGGAAGTAATGTATTTTACGCTGATGAGCCTGAAAACGGGTACCTGTCTCCGATGGCCATGCACGCGATAGCCGGGCAAGTAAAACTTGGACGGCCCATGTGCGCCGTGCTTGCTTCATGGCCAAATTCCTACAAGCGACTTGTTCCAGGATATGAGGCACCAGTATATGTTGCATGGGGGTTGGTGAACCGTTCCCCCATGATACGCGTTCCGGATTTTGGGGGCGAACCCTCCGGGGCACGGTTCGAGACTCGGTGTCCAGATCCTGCGGGGAATCCCTACTTGCAGTTTGCTGTATTGGCATACACTGCATATCTTGGCATGAAATATGAATGGGATCCCCCGGATAAACACGATATAAACTTGTTCGAGCTTTCAGAAGAAAGGCGCAAGAAAATGGGGATCGAATCCCTCCCTGGTAATTTTGCAGAGGCGCTTCACGAGTTCAAGTATTGCAAGGAAATGCGAGACTTATTTGGTGAAATCGGGTTTAACAACTATTACCAGATTAAAGTGGACGAGTGGCGTGCATATAGCATTCAAGTTCATGATTGGGAATTTACAAGATACCTGACGTTGTGAATTACCACGGCGTGACCATTTTGGCTTCGCTGGTAATATCTCTACATGGTTTTATTGTTTTATCTACCGTTATTTCAAACTTGGACGAACTTGGAGCAGGTGATGGTGCCTGGCGCGTTCCATCGCCTCAAAGTCTTCGGTGACACGCCGGGCATCGATGCTACAATCCCGATCCTTGCCATCGCGTTCATGATCGTGAATTGCTCGTGCATCCTTCTCAAGAAGGCACGTATCATCACCATCGTGTCCACCATTGTCTACAAATTTTCAAGCTGCTTTTCACCCCGGGAGGATCTCGCGGAAATTTCTCGGTCCCGCTGATGCTGGCTTGCTGGAGTTTATCCCGCCTTGGGCGATTCCCGGCTGCTTATTAAGGGATAAGCTACATATTATCATTTCTTCTCCTATTTGGAAAAGTGATGCGATTCGACAGGTTCTTGATGCATGATTTTCTAGATAGGTACCATGAATCGTTCAACCATCAGGGAAATCATTTTCGGGATCATCACGCTCTTGCTTCTGCTATTGGTATCTGGGAACTGGGCGTGGATTCAAGCATGGCTATATTCCCTTTCCATCCTCCTGTACAAGATATTGAATGCCATCATCCTTGAACGCAAGAATCCCGGCTTGTTGGAAAGCAGGGGGGAACTAGCCTTGAAGGATGTAATTCCCTTTGATAAATATTTCATCATTTTATTCCAACCGGTATACATCATCGCCGTTATTGTAGCGGCCTTTGATGCAGGTAAACGATACAGCATCGAGTCGACCTGGTGGATCATGGCGATTGGAATCGGGCTTTACCTGGTTTCTGGCATTCTTGCAACCAAGGCGATGGCTGCAAATCAGTATTTTGCTGCAACAGTCCGTATACAGGATACCCAGGAAGTCTGCAAATCCGGCCCTTATGGCATCATCAGGCATCCAGGATACACGGCAGGTATAATTGGTCTTGCTTCATTTCCCGTGGCCCTCGTGTCCCCTTGGAGCACCATTCCGATCCTGGTGCTCATCATCTTGTTCATCATCCGGACCAAGATAGAGGACGATTTCCTGCAGGAAAAGCTAGATGGATACCAGCAATACACGAAAGAAGTGAGCAGGCGCTTGATTCCAGGGATTTGGTAAGGTTGAACTACCACACCCTAACTAACTAAAGGGGCGTGTTCTCTTTCGCAAAACGGATAAATGGGAAAAAGTGGGATGAAGAGTAAAATTGGCTAAATCTTAGGACGGGCGCCCCAGGATGGTTACCGCGGCAACCGTGAAGGCTCCACCGAGATTATGCGCGAGGCCAAGCTCCGGGTTCTTTACTTGGATACCATCGGCGCGTCCTTGCAGTTGCTTTGTGAGCTCCACCAGCATCCGGCAGCCCGTTGCACCAATGGGGTGCCCGAAGCATTTTAAACCACCCGACGGGTTCACCGGGATTTCCCCGTCCGGGTTGAAGGTCCCCTTCTCGAGTTCGTATGGTGCAGCACCCCTCTCGCAAAATTGCAAGTCCTCACAATTTATCAACTCGGTAATGGTGAAGCAATCGTGCACCTCAGCTAATGAAATTTCTTTCCGCGGGTCGGTGATGCCTGCCTCCTTGTAAGCCAATTCCGCCGCTCGTTGAGTGGAAGGGAACTTGGTATAGCTGAATGATGGCATGTACCAAGGTGTATTGGTATAAACCGCGATTTGGTTTGATTTCACCACCACATAATCATCTCCCCGTGCATAGCTCGGTGCCATTTCGGGAGTAGTGATGATTAAAGCTGCAGCCCCGTCGCTCATGGCACAGCAATCGAACCTGCCGAGCGGATCGGCGATCATTGGCGCGCGCATCACTGTCTCGATATCCACGGGTTTCCTGAAGTGAGCCTTGGGGTGATGGGCGCCGTTCGCGTGATTCTTCACTGCCACCCTTGCTAAGTCCTCTTTCGTCCATCCATAAGAATGGAAGCACCGGGTGGCGGCCATGGAAAACATCGCGGGTGCCGACGGGAGTGGTAAAACGGGATGGCCGAATTGCCTGAAACCTGGCAATCCGCGACTTCCTTGGTCCATTAATTTCTCGACTCCGCATGCCAAGGCAACTTCATTTACGCCAGCTGCCACTGAATAGCATGCATTGCGAAATGCATCCATGCCAGATGCGCAATAGTTCTCCACCCTTGTCATGGGCACGCCGTACAACTTGATGAAATCCGCAAGGGATCCACCGGATAACCCGGTAAACCAGTACTGGATCCCGACCCAGCCAGCATTGATATCTGTTTTCTCGATTCCAGCATCGGCTGTGGCCTCGGCAACCGCATCGGTGAGTAAATCTTCCTGGTTCTTGTCCCAGCGTTCGCCAAATTTGGTGTACCCCGCCCCTATGATGGCAATCCTGTCCTTGATTCCTTTTCTCGCCATGGTTAATCACCATCTTTCCTTGTTTTTGCACTCCGATCCCTAATTGGCCTGCACTTGTAATAATAGTTGTAAAAATCGGCACCCTCGTGAGCTTTCCTGGGCGTCAATTCGACCTCCATGCCAATAAACACGTCACCAGGGTCGGTGATATCCGTCATATTCAGGAAAATGCGCCCACCACCATCAAGGTCAACCACGCATCTTGGAATGGGTGTTTCGTAATAATCGCCTCCTTCAAGATGATCAAGGGTGAAAGTGAAGATCGTCCCTCTCTTGGTTAATGGCACCACCTCGAAGTCATCAGTAGCCATGCAACTTGGTTCTATGCACGATCGCCAGATGGGATATTGGATCGTTCCACAAGCATTACATTTCATGCCATGCAATCTGTACAAGAACTCGGTGTCCCGGTGGATGGTAACGGTTGAGGTTCTTCTCGTGAAGGGTTTCTTACCCAAGGCATTTCTGAATGCAAGATACTTGTTATAATTATTGACAGGCTCGGTCATGGCACTGTACATCAAGTAGCCCCTCCTGCTACGCTTGAGGCTTTTCACCGGAACCTTGTCCACGACTTCGAGAAGGATTGCATCAGCACCGTCTCCATATCCCCCGACCAGTATTTTTTCCCCGTTCTTGACGCGCTTCAAGGCCTTGATTAAAGTCATGAATACTTGCGCGTTTCCCGTGTCTCCCAAAGTCATGAAGAGGTTATCCTGCACGGCACTGCTTGAAAGTCCGAGTTTCCTCCCAATGATGGCAGGTTTCCTGACATCCGCGCCATAAAAGCACGCCTTGGAGACTTCAGAGAAATCAAGTGATGCCTGCTTGGCAAGCTGCTTGAACGCGGAGATCATGCTAGACATGTATCCCGCGATCCCGTCGTATTTTCCCGAGAATTCCCTCACGAAATCGTCCTTGTCCCTTCGCCATGGTCCGACGAGATCCTCGGTGACGCTCGCGGTATTCTTGATTTCTAACCCGATTTGTTCGCTGGATAGAAGAAGTGCTGCTGCGGCATCTCCAAATTGATACTCGTACATGCTCATGGGCTCCGGGTTTCGTTTATCTGATGCAATGATCAAGATATTATCCATGGTTCCCGCTTCTATCATTCCAGTGGCTGCTATGAAGGCGGACGTACAGGCGCGTAGTGAATTGCTGAAATCCATGGTCCTGATATCCTTGTCCAAATCTAGCATCGTGGCGATGATGCTTGAGCTGCTTTTCTCGAGATATGGTGTAGTGGTTGATGCAAAGAGCAATGCATCCACGCGCACCTCCTCGAATCCCTCGAGGCAATCTAATCCCGCTTCAACGCCCATGGTCAGGCTGTCTTCATCCGCATTCGCGACTGCTTTCGTCCCAGGGATGCTTGGAAAATCCCACGCGCTTGCGATCTCTGGGCGCCTTACCAGGTATTTAGGAATATAAGCCCCGTAACTTCGTATACCTACAACCATTTATCATATCTCCTTTGTGGTGTATTTCATTCCTTGATGTGGAGAAAGTTACATTAAGTTCATTCACTGCTCTTAAGAAGATTGCCACTTTGTGTTTGCAGGTAACGGGTGCATTGGTGGGTGAAAAAGTGATGCCTAACCTCAAGATGGTATTCGAAAAAATAAGAGTAAAAAGGATGAGTGAAATGGAATCCCAGCCTTCAGGGATGTATCATCCACGATGTTGGATGTGGTAATATGCCTTAGCTCATCTTCCAGAGTTTCCTGATGGCACCGCTCATGATGTATTGCTGGATCTGGCGGGTTCCCCCCACGACCTCTTGGATGCGCGAGATACCGAGCAAATCTTGCATGAGGGTGTTATCACCAACGCCAGCGCCACCCATGAGATTTGCCAGCTCGTAACAGGCACGTTCAGATAAGATCGCACAATGATACTTGAGCTGCGAGGCCTGTACGACCAATGCCTGTGTTAAAGCACCTGGGATTTCCCCCTTGAATTGTTTCACGAGCGAGTCATATTCCCTGCAGAAACTGAGCACGGCTAGGGTCATGTTACTGATTTTTGCATAGTAATCTGCCAACAAGAACCCGACGCCTTGATGCTTGATGATTTCCTTGCCCATCTGTTCTCGAATGTTGGTATATATCGCTGCATGTGTGAATGCACCCCATGCTTCAGCAATATCCAAGACGGCTATTCCCATTCTCTCTGGAACGAGTCCCTCGAATAATCCGTATTTACCTTTTCCGACATCGCATAAAATGCGGTCGTTTGGAACGAAGGTATTATTGAATGTTTCCTTCCCAATTTGGATCCTGGGCACCCATGGAATGTATGCGCGTTCCACCTTCACGCTATCATCAGGAAGAACCACGAGACTCTGGGACATCATCTTGTCAGAGTCTGGTGCTGCTGGATCTTCGGTACCGTAAACAACTGCATATTTTGACCTTGGAGCGTTTGTGTTATAACACTTGACTCCCGTGAGCCTGATTCCATCTTCCGAACGCTTGGCAACGGTATCCAAGTGGACCGCATCGGATCCCTTTGTTGGTTCCGTGATGCAGATGCATCCCACTTCTTGACCAGTTACCAGTTCCTTGAGTGCCTTCAATGGAGCATCACGATTCTCGTGATGGTGCAGGATCGGATTGATGCAAAGCACCGTGGCTCCCATTGCCATGTTGAAACTTGGATCAAATAAGTCCACTGCCAAGCAGCGGAAGAATTCATAGGTAAGCCCATATTTGCTCCCGTAATCGACATCAACCATGTCAAAGTTAGTGCCCCGGGTCACGTACCCCTTCGCACCGAAGTCCTTTATCCATGGGTAAAAATCATCATCATGGGTGATTCCATTTGGTTCCATGGTTTTCCGCTCGTACTTCAAGCAGAAACGTTGGATCTTGTTAAAGAAAGATTTTTCTTCATCCCTGAGCAATGCCATGAAGTTAGCATTCACGAATGCATAGCGCCTCTTCAAGGTAAGAGCCTCGAGGACTTCATCAGGGAGAATTTGAGAGTCCATCTTCTTCAATAACGGGTTAGATTCTGTATCGTCAGACATCTTGTTTGTCTCCTTTCTCTGAAACTTGCCGTAACCCTCCCGCGCGTGCCTTGATCCGCTATTGTGAAGTGTCGCACGCTGCAGGTAGTAGTTAGCTTGTACCATCCAACAAGACATAAAAATATATCTAAAACGTCAGCGCTTCAAGTGCTCATGATCGTTGTTCCTCGCAACGTCAATAATTAACCACACAACAAATACAGGAACATTCGACTTTTCCCAAATGATTCGTGATTTGATCACTAAATGCAGCATCTTGGTCGAATTACTCGTGGGTTTCCAATTATTGCACCTAGATTATGCCCCGGATCATCGCGAAAATCGTGAGAAATAAGCTACTCGTGGCGAGATGGACAAGCGTTATCTTGGAACCATTTCTGAGTAAAGTCTTGTAATTAAATTTCTCAATCCCATTTTTCTCAGCAAGATTTAGTGTAACCAAGTCACATGCCGCCCCCTGCGGCAAGAAGTTAGAGCCAATATTGATACCAAGCAAGAAGGCTAACAGGATTATTTCAGGGACTGAGTCAAACCCGCGGTTGATGACGAATATCTGGTCAAGCAATGTGATGAAAACAATCGCCGTGGGGACTTGAGCCAAGAATCCCGAGAGTATCGCGATCAGGAACAGTATCGTGATAGCAGCGATTAATAAATTATCGGATAGTATCGCTCCAACACCCTCACCTATGGTCTTGAACGTGCCGTTGAAACTCATGGTTCCAATTACCACCATGATGCTCACCAAGAAAATGATAACCTTCCAATCAATTTCCTTGAGCAATTCGGTGAACTGCTTCCGGTTGAGTAGGGCCATAAGCGCAGCTCCCACCAGCGCAACCAAGTATGCTTCGGTGAAAATTACCAAACAAGTAACCACCCCACCAAAATACATGAAATTCTTGATGAAATCCTTCCTATCAATTATCACCAATCCCGGATCCATGATTTTCAGGATGAGTTTGCTGCGTTCCTTCGTGGGAGGTGCTTGCTTCCGGAGCATGAAGAAATCAAGCAATCCCAGCGTGAGGAATAATGCACCGAAAAGCATCGGGGTTAACCGGGCAACAAACCACTTAACATCTAGGTCAAATACAGATGAAATCAGGATGTTTTCAGCCGAGGAGAATGGCGTGTAGAGGGAGCCAATATTGATGGTGAAGCTAATGCCGTAAAGGTAGGGTCCCGCGTTTATTTCCAAGATCTTGCTTGCACGGATCACGAGTGGAACGAAGATGATGGCAACGGTGATATCTGAAATGATCGATGCTGAAAGGCACGAGACAAAGCAAGTCAGGTAGAAAAACTTGCGATGGTTACCCTTGGTCACTCGAAGCACCTTCAAGACCAGCCATTGGAAGAGCTTGTTCCTTTCCGCCATTGAAATGATTATTTGCATTGATGACAGGAAAATCAAGGCATCGAACTCGATGTGGTTGGCAAAGGCAAAGAACTTGTAGGAAACAACATCCTCGGTTCCTGGTGGTATTCCCCACATCACATCTGGGATGAACATGATGGCAACAAGTACCGCGGTAACAGCAGCGATAATTGAAACACTCACGTAATCCCATTCCTCTTTCGTGAACACGATCATGATGATCGCAAATAACACGAGTGAAACTACAACGGATACTATTTCCGACATGGCTTATTTCAAGCTCCTGGAATTCGGGCGAATGAATCGGTCAACAAGGGCGTTTCCAATCTTTTAAAACCGAAAGGAATGGAGAAAGTATTGGCAGCCATGGCTGCTTTTTCTCCCGTGGTACCTTGAACGGTATCATCCCTTTAAATCCTTGCAGGAAATGTACCAACGACATCTAAATGAACTTCACCTTCATGAAGTGGGAAAAGAAAAAGCAATTAATACCTCCCATGGCTGGAAAATGGAAGGAAATTCGAACAATCTACTTGCTTTTCAACTCGAAGAGCACGGTGCCGTTGGGTATTATGAACTTGTCTTTCTGCTTGATAACGACCGTGTGGAAATAGTCAGCCAATCCCAAAAATCCCCTGATGACCGACTCATCCTCGTCAAACTCAAAAGTGAGTACTACCGTGCAACGCGAATCGTTGATGTTGATGTTCTTGTATACGCGCTCATCGATCAATGGAATCTTGAGCTCATTCACGATCTCGTAAGTCCTTTTCAGAAACAACTCTTTCTTAGCCATTATGATCACATCTCGAGGTTTATTTAGTCAACATATTGCATACATGTTATTTAATATTATCGCGGGCACGCGCTTCCACGCAAGGCTTGCAGGTGCTTAACCATGCAACTTTGATATTTTTACTTATCATGGTTAGCAATTCCAGAATCTGGGTTGAAACGAGGCAATGAGCCAATCATTCATCCAACCCAGCAAACTCTTTAATGCATCAAGTGTATTAAGAGTATCCTTGTAGTATCTGGATCTTACTTCTTTTGATAGCCATTGAAATGGTACCTAGCCTTGAACTTCGAACGTGTAATTATCCGAGATATCCCTCATCGAGAATTAGATACAACGAATAAGTGGTGGACAACATCCCAGATAGCAACGAAATAGGAGCTGGAAAGAACCCCGGGATCTTGCAGGATCCAGTGGTAGATCCGCTTAACTTGGTGAAAGATGACAGGCCGTGGACGGTAAAATTAATGGAACGGGTCCAAAAATTCGTGCTTTCTGATGAAGCAAAGCTCACGATCTTGAAAAAGATGGCTGATGGGGAATGGCACGATCTCACGTCTTTATGGCGAGTTGCCAAGAAGAATCGACCAATAGGACTCGTTGGGGTTGGCATGATCCTTAAAAAACTAGAAGAAAGTGCTGGAGTGCCCTTATTCGAGATGGGTGGTTCGGATATACACGATCTCGGACAAGTGGAATCGTCGTGGAAAATCCGGGATGAATTTATCGGCATCTTGCGCGCCGGGGTTGGAACGGTGCCAAGCAAGGGAGGGGAAACCCTAAACAGGTTGCATCTTGTCCAACGGCACCGTCTCCAGCAAAATATGGGACGTGGAGTGCACGTGGATGGAAAAAATCCAAATGGAACATCCGATGAATAATAATACCACTTTTTCACGAACATACCTGGTGGAGACCTTGCTACTGGTTGAATTACCATGCTCTAACCGAAACTAAACCAAAGGACGTGGTTTTCTTTCACTAGAACGGATATCATTTCATTGCACCCTGACGAATGATATGATGTTTGAAACAGAGAATAAAACGAGAGCATAGAATCCAGGTCCAAGTAACGAGAACAAGATCCCCCGGTAGGTGGAAAAGACTAATAGCAGCAAGTAAATGGTAAAGTGCACCATAGTGAAGATGGCTGATAGAATGAAGAACCTCTTCGCGTTTTTTGGCACGTTGCCGGGGGTTGATGCGGAAATGGTCATGGCAGTGCTTGCAAGATATGATATGGTCGTGATCCACGCTATCAAGCAAGATGGCCATTGCAATGTTAGCATGTTTACCGAACCTGCCGTGCTGGTGTATCCCCACGTGTAAAACCTGATAGAATCACCAATTCCCGCTGGTATCATGGAGATATACAGATCGATAGGTCCTAGGGAACCAATGATGATGAATACAATCATGAGGGCGCCAGTGATCGCCCCAAGTTTTCTTATTGCCACGTGTTATAC
>WJJB01000357.1 GCA_014729935.1 Candidatus Bathyarchaeota archaeon
CATTTACAGACTGCATGGCATAAGCATAGATCTTTTCGAACACCCGTGGTACCCCCGTGAGGTAATCGGGCTTCACTTCCTGGAGGTCCCTAGCCAAGTTATCCAGATTGGACGCGAAGGCGGTGCACATTCCCACCATGATGGGATAGAAGTGCCCAGCCATACGCTCCAAGGAATGGCTGAGTGGCAGGAAGGATAGGTTCTTCTTCAAAATTTCCAAGCCGGAAAACCAGTAAGACGCGATGCAATTTGAAGCGATATTCCAATGCGAAAGCATGGCACCTTTTGGCAACCCGGTCGTTCCAGATGTGTAGATGATGGTTGCCAAATCGTCCGGGTTTATCTTACCCTCGAACGAGAGAATTTTGTCAAGTATTGCTTCGTCCCCGGCAATCAATGCCTTCCCACGTGCAAGGAAATCATCATAGGTCACCATCCAAGATGGCAACTTGAAATAGGGATCTTCTTGGCGAGGATCATCGATAATAATGGCGAGCATGAGCTTTGGAACCGTGTCTTTCATTTTCACGAGCTCAGAGGCATGCTTGATGCCCTCAACGAATGCAACGACCGAGCCGGAATCATTCAACTGGTATTCCACCATGCTTGGTGCTAGCGAAGGATAGATGCAGACCGTCACGCAACCGATGCCCAAGATTGCTTCATCAATGATAGCCCACTCTTCTCTCGTGTGTGCTTGCAAGGCGATCATGTCTTTCTCCTTCACGCCCGCATCGAGTAATGCCGCAGCAATTGCCTCAGCATCATCTGCAAATTGCCGGTAGGTTTTAGATACCCAGTATCCCTCGCCCCATTGATCGAGGTGCCGGGTCATGAGTGCCTCCCTGTCGGGATATGCACGAACCGTGTTCCTGAATTGTTGGACAAGGTTTACCTTGTGTTCAAGATCGATTTCCTTTCCTTCTTTTTCACGTTTTTCCTTGGTCTCCTTGATGATATTCACAATATCCTCGTAAAATTTCACTTCCATCACCATGCATCGGTTTACATCACGTTCTGCACCACGTGGAAGAATGAACCGGGGAAAAGAGCACGTGCAACTGGTACCCCGTGATTCCAAGATCCCAACAGATTCAATTCTTCCGCTTATCATACTTCATCATCCCAGCTTAAAAAAGCTTGAATGAATGTTCTGGGTTGAATTGCCACGTTCTACAAAGTCACGAAGGATTGTTTTTTAACAAGAAGAGTTGTTTTAAACAACTAGCTATTTCCACATGTCATAACAGCGATGATATGCACGGAAAAACCCAGAATTAGCATCCGGGGTCAACAGACCGGGACGCGATAGCACACGTGGCGTTGGTGGATCAAGGCTTCTTAGGGTGACATGACGTGCTGGGAAATGGGAATCACCTTGAGGAGATTTACTTAAAAAGTGAATAACCATGGATGCTGTTCGAGCCAAGATACAAACACCCTTCCCTCGATATGTTGAAATAACGCCCTAACTAACAAGAGGAGTTGGATATTTAGTGGAAAACGGGTGAAAATGGCTGATTGTTTCACGCAACAATGTACATGATATTTTATTGAAGATAAATTGAATTATTCCAAGGAATTCCGAAAACCCTTCATTATTTCATGTTCAATCACCTGACAAGTTGTCATCACCATACAACGGCAAGATGCATGCTCTCGAACCAACAGCTTCTTTAGGAAGTCGCCCTTTTACAATCCACGGGACATTCACGCCTGCCATGGTTGTAAAAAATGACGGATGAAGAATTTGATGAGGATGAGGAATATGATCCCGAGGAAACTAGAATTCCTGTAAAAACCATTCTCAAGGCTCTTGGTTTGATGGGATTCGTTGTCACAGGGATGCTCATCGTGAATTATTTCTGGCAGGATCCCTATTTGAATATGCTTGGGTTCATGCTCGTGTGCGTTGGTAGCTGTCTGGCAGGTTACAAGGGAAAGAAGCGCAAAAAAGTAAAGCACGTATATTCATTATTCAAATGCACCTCAAGTGCTTGTGGGATCAAGGAATTACGAGAATTCAAGGAGGGGGATTACGTGTTCAAGCGAGGCGGTCTCTGCTGGAAATGTGATGATGGCTCCATGGAAATCGCGCAGATCTTCTCGGTGGAACTGGAGGATAAGGATAAGATAAAAATCTCAACTCCAGACGCTAGCAAGCGTATTGAACCGCCATTCCCGTGAAATAAAATCACCACCCGTGGCGGATTTCAAGGAACTTAAGTATTGCATTGATACGATCGACGATTGCGTTTTGTACAACGCTTAATTTTCGCTTTTCAACAAGAACCCCCAAGATCTTTTTTGTCTCATTCCAATAGCGTTTCTTGAACGTGATATCAACATCATCATGCTCCAAGGTAAGGATATTGTGAAATCTATCTGCGAGCTTGACCACCAAGCTTCCATCACTCATGGTTGGTAGTTTTTCTGCAAGATATTGATCTTTTCCCTTCTCGTACAAGGGATCCTCTCGATCGATGGTGAGTTCACGAACCATGTTGCTAATGCTACAACCGAAATTATCTTCAATATCTTGGAAAGTCGTTCCTGTATCTTCCACTGTATCATGGAGCAGGGCGACCGTGGTTAACGTTGAATCTCTTGTTAGTTGGCGAATAACCCGGGCTACATGTTTTGGATGAGAATAGTAAGGTGCGCCCGAAAACTTCCTGACTTGCCCCGCGTGTGCTTTCCGGGCAAATTCACGTGCTTTTCTCACCATGTCATCGCTCACGTGCTCTCCAC
>WJJB01000358.1 GCA_014729935.1 Candidatus Bathyarchaeota archaeon
GAACTGGGACCCATCCTAGCTCGACAGCGAAGGAACAAGATGGTGGCGAATTCGGGATTGCCATGACAGACGTATCGAGCTGGATAAGTGGATTGAACGCGAGCGGGTACTCATCCGCTTCTACTGAAATCGTGTAGGATTCGTTCCAGACAAACCCGTCATTGATGGCATCGGGATAGCGGGATTGAAAATCACCCCAGTAATTACCGCGTGTCCCATTATCCCACTCGTTATCCCCGGTTGTTCCAACCCCTGCATTGCCGAACAGATGCCCCCATGTGCGGCCTCGTGTCTAAGAGTGTCCAAGATTTTTAACTTCTGACTCGACACTTTCCGCCAGAACACCATGTCCCTAATTAACCTGCAGTAACGGTAATTCAATCCAGTGTCCGCGTGAGCCTGTCCTGCGGGAAGTAGATGGTGACACCTTGGTACCTGAGTCGCCGGCAAGCTAGTTTATCCGTTTCACTTGACAATGGAAAAAATGGGAAAAGTAACCCCCCTTAAGCATACCAAACCCGTTTACGTCTCATCTCGGTGGCAATTATGGTTGATACCATCACAGCGAGAGTAATAACGACCATTGCGGGCCCAAGACCTATATTTTGCGAGCTTGCAGTGTCAATGACGAAGTATGCGGTTGAAAACAGCCCAGGGTTACCCTGGCTGTCTTCGCAGGACACCCTCCAGTAATATATACCATCCTCCAAGGTGCCGGTGTAATTATAGAAGGGATTCGTGTCAACGATGGTGTCTACGATCGGGCTGGAAAAATCATTGTTATCATCCAGCTGGAACGTGTACAAGCCAAACCGAACCAAGCTCTCCCATGTGAAATACGTCGACACGTTGGTGGATCCATTCTCAGGAGAATACAAGTCTGGTCCCAATTGCGGGAGGTAATTAAAGGTTATATTAAGGCTTCTTAATACGGGTGTGACCGAGCTATCGTTAGAGAGCATCTCAATCATCCATTCCAATTCCGTGCCTTGATTTGTAAAAGTGTGCAAGCTCCCGGGGTATACTTGCTCATAGTTCACTCCATTATCCGGTGAGAGGAAATAATTGATATGGGTATCCGAAACCACGGTTTCATCTACCAAGATGGTGGCATTAATTATGAAACTCCCCTCATTCCCGTTAAATATGCTTTCAACGGCAATCGCCCGTTCCGCATAAGTCAACAACCCACTCGCGTTGAAAGACATTATCCCTAGCATGGGTTCCGCAAGGTAGGCTATGTTACCATCAACCACCACGGAGTTCCCGCTGTATGATATATATTCCCCAACCACCACGAGGTCTGACGGGTTGGTGACATCAATGACGAATAATCCTCCATCATTGCTACAAGCGCAGTAAGCGTAGTTACCCACGACAACCGTATCCCGCACGCGAGTAATACCAGCTTGACTATCATATATCTCCCCTAGCTGCACCAAGCTGGAAGGATTGCTCACGTTGATGATGATAAGACCACCCAACTCGCTACTTATGTAGCCCTTGTCGTCGGAAATCACAATGTCATTCTCGTATCCTGTAAAATCCCCCGAACCAATAGCCGATGGTGAGCCGGGCGTTGTCACGTCGAACACTTGAATACCGAATTGCATTGCGACAAATAACCTTGTCCCGCTGAGGCACAGGCCTTGGGCCTCCGATGACGTGGATGTCGTCACGATTGATGCCAAGTTGAACGGGTCCGAGACGTTCACGAGCTGGATGCCATGGGTGTGAACAGCACAATATGCGATATCAGCGCTGACCTCCAAGTCCAAGCCGGGACCTGACAGGGAAATCTCGTCAATGTATGTCGGATTTGCTGGCGTGCTTAGATCAAGGGTGACCAACTTATTCGGGTTCATGAAGGTGGCGTATAGCACGCTCCCAACGATAGCTACTGCCCTGCAAGCCCCAGAAGGCGTGTAATTCGCGAGCATGAATACATTCGCGGGATCCGAAACATTATAAGTCAAAATTCCGCCGTTGTAATCCGCGCAGTACAGGTAATTCCCGTATTTCACGATGTCCTGGGCCGCGTGAAGTGTATCGGTGGTATCCAGGAGCTCTGGATCCTTTGTTGGTAATTCCAATTCTCCCGATCCCCACCCCGTGACGTTATTAATCGCATTTAGCGATGGGCCTGTAAACGCGTTCGTATATGAAACCCCGTACGAGACCGTTGCGGACACGGAGTCTACAATCATGCACCCGAGTACCAAGATGATTGGAACCACCAGTAAAACCATGATTTTTTTACGCATTCACTTCTAACCTCCCGTTGTGGTCCTTCTTAATATCTCCTCAAGATTATTAAATATATCTCTCGCCCCTTCTTCCATCCCGGGTTGTAACCGATGAAAATCGTGCAGGTGCCGTGTGCAATGCAGTGATAGACGATGGCGTGCGACACCGAGATAGATTCCCAAGAGCTGGAGGCAAAGTGAGGTGAAATTCAATGCACCCATGGACTGGGAGGCTTCCTTCACGCCACAAGCAGGTTCTGGAACTAATCTTCCTGGTAATTGAAAATGGAACCAACTACCAGGAAACTTTCTTATCACCGTTATGAGTGACGCGGCGAGGTTCGACCGTGAGTAAACCGGGGCAAGCGGATGGACTCCTATCACGAATTCATGGTGACCATGCGATCACTTCAGATGGGCTCAAGCTGGCACCATCCACCAGCCGTCCATGGCATGCATCCAAGAGTTGGAACTGGTACCCGGGGAACCTATGACTTATACTAGAGTCATTTATTAATCCATGTTTCAACAATAGCTGATGGTAGACAAGAAGCATTCTGCCGGCCTGCTAGCCTTGGTTGTAAGCCTACTTGCATTCTTGGTAGTTCCCCCGTATCTGGCTTTCGGGAGCATTGCACTTGCTATTGCTGGCCTCATCCTGATCCGCTTTGATATTCTTAGCATGATAGCTATATTCAATTGCGGGGAGATCATCATCATGTGGCTTGGCAACATGGCCGAAGACGGTTCGTGGAGCCTTGAATTCGCTTCGAAAATCATCCATCCAGTAGAATACATGGTGCTTCTCTGTATCCTCGGGTATGGCTTTGCGTTCGCAAACCTTTTGATTGGCATCTCTTCAGCTCCAGACTTGAATAAACTCAAAGCCCAGCTGGGACTTTCCAAGGCTCATAAACTTTTTGGACGCGTTGAATCAACGATGTTTCTCTCGATAACCATTCAATGCATCATGTGGCCCCTCATCTTGCTTGTAACCGAAGGACCAACCCTCCCCCCACCCGTGGATCAACCCGTGATCCTTGCTTATCCCACGGTATTCTGGCACGTTACCATTGGCGGCGTGGTGCCCTTGGGCTTGCTATTCATCAAGATTGTGCCGGCTCATGGTAAAAAAGACATGATTTATAAATTCGGATTTATCCTCGGCACCATCGGATTCATCGCATGGAGCTTGGCGTATTTCACGAGCCTTGTCGATTATTTCCATCTGGTCATAAACCCAGATAGCGTCGTCAGGGTCTTTCATCCAAAACTGGTAAAGGAACCATTCCTTTGGCCAAATCTCGGATCTGCCATAAGCACGTCTCTCCTGGCGGGATGTGTCCTTTTTCTCGGAGCCAGGCGTTACAGCAAGAATCGGGCAAATGCCATGGCTCCGGAAACTCATGGCGTCGCGTTGATCCTGCACGCGATTTCGTTTGGATATGAAAATGCTGCACGGGAATTGGTCGGGGCCCCAGTGCTACACAAGTACGTGTATCCATTCACGTATAAAACCCTCGAGAAGCTATCTGTATTTCTCGACTTGGATATAGATCAGCTCAAGGAAATGCCCATCAAGGAGGCACTTCAATACTACGTGGATAAATGCGTGAATATTGGTATGGCAGAGCGCATCAAGTTAAAATGGGAGTCCGGGGATTCCCTCACTATCGAGTCGATCAACTGCTCGACCGCTGCAGTCAGATCTAAGATTCCAAAGGAAGACATTGCAGGCTCTATTTGCCCATGGGCATTGCTCGCGGCATCACTCCTGCATTATCTTACCGGCCGGGACGTAAAGATCACCCCCAGCGAATTCCACGAAATTGGCGCAAAAACTAAAGTCGAACTACTCCAAAAGGATGACTAAAGGGGCGGGTTTTCTCTCGCAAGACGGATAAATCTCACGAACGAAATTCCGCACCCCATGCATGCGAATGTTTCTCCTTTTGAGGTATTACCACGTATCGCCAGGATATAGTTTACATCTTGGCAGGCATCATGGGAATGGTTTTTTCACTTGGATTGCAACGTGATCATGTTTATCTCGCCGATTCACCACCCACGTGAACGTCGTCGAAGTTTTTCTTGCGCCTATACATCGTCGAATAGGAGGAGTGCCTCGCGACACTCCCCCCTTCTAGGAACCGCACTTGCGAGTTTCCCCGCATGCAGCCCGAGCCCACTCTCAAAACAAGATATGGGACTCCACTCGTTGAATCCTTGCTTTTCTCTCCCGCTTCGGCCAGTACTCCCGTGGTGCCGGGTCGAAGGGGGAATTGTATCCTCGCACCTTCACGTAACTACTCGAGTCGATGCGTACCTTGGCCATGATGAACAAAGTCCTACCATCATTCTCGCCAAAAACCCAGTCCCGGTTCATCGCGTGGATGAAGTATCGTTTCTTCATCCATCGTTTACCTTTCATGGGATGCCTGCGTAGGCACCAATGCCACACCATTTGCCACACCCGGTAATCCATGCAGGCGAACGCTTTCTTGGCGTTGCAATGCTTGTAATATTTCGCCCATCCGCGTAATCACGTATTCAGCAGTTCCACTATCATGCTCGCCTTGGCCTGTTTATTGCCGTTGAGGACACCCTTGACCTTTCCAAGAAGACGTTTCATCGAGTTCTTGGAAGGCGTGACCAAGCATTTCCTGTTCCCCTTCCTGTTAATCTGGCAGATGGAGAATCCAAGAAAGTCAAATCCTTCTTCACGGTGGACAACTCTTGTTTTCACCATATTAAGATTCATTCCCCGGACACAGAGGAACGTTTCCATTGCAGGGATCACGTGGGTGGCGAGTACATCGCGAGATGGAACGGTTACCACGAAATCGTCGGCGTACCTCACGAGACTCACGCCACGATTGCACCCGGAACGTTCACTCGGGGGCTTGTAGATCCCGGTGCGTGATTCGATGTCGAAAAGTCGTTCCATTCCATCAAGCGCGATGTTTGCCAGCAACGGGCTTATAACACCGCCTTGTGGCGTGCCACGCCTTGGGACAATGAGATTTCCAAGTTCAACTACACCGGCTTTCAGCCAGCGTCGTACCGTCTGCCTGAAGGCAGGGATCTTATCAAGAAGCACGCCATGGTCGATTATGTCGAAGCATCTTGAAATATCCGCATCGAGGATCCACTCGCTCGTCGCCTTTCCATTGACGATGTTGATGTTGCTCCGGATCTGGCGAATCGCATTCAAAGAACCTTCTTTAAATCATCGAACGCCATGTTGGATGGAATACCAAGCCTGCAAAATACTAGTAGTAACTCGTGAATTGGAATTTTTACCATTTACAAGGCTCGCTCTCATGCAATATCTCCGATCACGTATTCTTGGGTAGCAAAATTTAATCTTTCTTGGATTACCCCTTCGATGGGAACGCAAATTCCAGTAGTCCAATGCTTGGGGGGAATGCGTCAAGATTTGCTCATCCAAACCTGTTTACCCTTAGAATTATAGTAACCCCAACGTGGAGAAGCATCATCACTCCCCTCAAGTTCAACTTGCGATAAAGGACCCATGAAATCGTAAACTCTATCAAATCTTGGCTCCACGAGAAATTCATTTTTATCATTAATCAAGCCCCACTTGCCACCACGGATACCGCTCCATCCTGCAACGTATCCCCCTTCATACACCCACGAAGAGCCATCACGAAAAGGAGTTACCGAGGTGAATCTTGGCTCGACAATAACATGCCCCTCTTCATTCATGATTCCTTCCTTATTGTCAACTGTGATGATGGAGTATTTCCCGCTGCTAAACCGTATCTTGTCTACCTGTACTTCAGGAACCAGGACCTCCCCGCTTTTTTCATTAAAAATACACCATCCCTGCTCTTTTTTCACCCAAACACATTCATCATTCAAGATTACATCATCAACTGAAGGTTCCAGGAGAATTTCCCCTTGATCATTGATGAAGCCTTGTTTTCCTTCTACAACGACTTGTATCAAACCCTTGGATACGCTCATGACTGACTCGTATCTTGGATCAAGGTGAAGGATGATATCGCCCTTCTTGCCGATAAAGCACCATCGCCCATCTTGTTTTATCAGTGCCTTCCCGTCCTTGAAAGGGTACACCTCTTCATACTTGAAATCGAGCAATAACTCGCCACGAGTGTTGATCAAGCCCCAAGTGCCCCCCATGCAATCAGGATAGGGATCGACCAATGACGGCTCGTCTCTTTTCCCCCCTTGATTCACCCATGCGACGCCGTCACTAAAAGGCTTATAGTCCCCGAATTCAGGCGCCTTGACGAGATTTCCCTCTCCATCCAATAACCCCCAAGCACCACCCTGAATCCCGTCCCCCCACCAGCCTGCATCAACGACCCCTTCAAC
>WJJB01000359.1 GCA_014729935.1 Candidatus Bathyarchaeota archaeon
ACAAATCCTCGCTCCCGGCATCATGATTTTCCTCCCAGCGTAACACGGTATTCCATGAATTATCAAGAAGAGAGTCATCGACATGATCCACTTGGCTTGCAACCGGGCAAAATCCGATGAAAGTGTTGTTTATTTTCACCGTGAGCCTATCTCCATCTTCAAGTGCAACTGGATCTCCCGTCCACGTGATGTTATTCACCCGTATTTCACCTTGAATACTTTCCAAGGCGGTTCGACTACCCACCCATGCTTCCAAGTAAATTTCATCACTTTTTCTTTTTTCTGGCACGTCAAAATTAACCAAGAGGATGGCAGTGCTTCCATCTTGAAGCGAGGTGATTGCTTGATAATGGGGATTGGTGTCGACCACTGCACTCTTCCGTGAATGGTTCGTCACGTAGGTTATCAAGCTTGGTAATCGTTCTCCCGAAATTTGGCTTGCCGTGTATCCTGCTTTCGATGGATACTTGCAGCCTGATTCAGTCCCGAATGAATAGTCTTGGGTCATGTAGGTGTAGGTATCAGTCCCGAAATTCCTGGTTTTCACGTGAAACGGGTATTCCTTTTCGAGGGTAACCTCCTTGACGTATTCAGGGGGCATGTAGTTTTTTATTGTGAACATCCGGCTCGCGGAAGATGACGCGATCCCCGAGCCCTCGTTGAAGTACATAAACAATGGATTCTGATGCGAGCCAATACCATAATACCGGTCGCTATTTTTCACGCGGGCACCACTTCCAGCGTGATAACCGGTGAAGGGATGATAATGTTGGCCGTAATCCATCCAGAACCATTCCAAGATAGCCCTTGCTTGAAGTTGCATGTGCCTGTCCACCGAATGCATGTAAATACCTTCCAATGCCCATGCATCGATGAAGCCGTAATTCGGTGAGTTATGCTCTGGAAATCCCTCCCGCAGGACAAGATCCATCCACTTCTCCCAGTGATGTCGAGCCTCGTATCTCATGGAATCGTCATTAAAGTATTCACCAAGGAGTAATAGCGAGTATACTCGCAGGAGGAACATGTTCGTGTAATCAACATGGTTATCTTGCGCGTGAACGCAAGATGAAAGGATTTTTAGCATTGCATTAAGATGCCGACGTGCAGGTGGAGTGAGATCTTCTCGATGTTCCAAGGCAATGCATCCCAAGAACGGCGCCATGAAATTCGCGTAATTTCCATCATACTCGTCAAGATCCATGTCAAGCTCTTTCAAGAACCCACCGTATTGTCGAGCGCCCCTATATTTTTCCCTGATTTGATATTTCTCGTGAAGACTGGTAATGACGGAGCTGGCACGGCTCAGGTTCGCAAGGGAATCATTGTTGCTTTGAAGTATGGAGAGTACGTGATATCCCTGTGTTCTCACGCCGGTACCCGAGTCCCCGATGATGCCAAGGGATTCATTATAGGTATTGGATGATATAATTTCTTCAATGGCTTGTTGTTTCCTTTCCTGAAAAGCCGTATCATTCCAAAAACATGGAAAATCGAGGGGAGCGGTGGAGGTGCACGTGAAACCGCCACTTTTCTTGATGTTTCCAAATCCAAGTGTTTTCGTGGAGGTGTGAACCAATGTGGGAATGAGTGGCATGAATAGAAACATCAGCATGAAGAATCCAAGGATGGATTTCTTAGGCGAGCACCACTTGTTCATCGCTTTTTTCACTTTCCCTCTTGAAAATATCCAAGATATAATAAATATAAAGGAACTGTGCAAATGGAACGAAAAAATGGATGGCCAGCGAGATGGCTTGCACGCCAAACATCTTCAAGGTGATTCTTGGTTCACCGGGATACTTCAGGTAATAGATCACCACCGAAAAAATCACCCATAACAAGAATTGCGTGTGAGATGCTGGGAAAAATGCCAAGAACGTGAATATCGGTAACAAGATCCATGTTTCCGTTGAAATCCCGCGTTTTATTGAAAATATATAAACAAGAGCCAATGCCAATAGAAAAATATATAATCCAAAGCGAGAATACAATTCCGTGAACGTGAAAATGCCGAAAGGCTCGCTTTCTATCCCGAGAATATCGAAAAAGGACCGATGCATCCTTCGTGCATGCTCAACAAAGGGGTCAGTGACCAAGTATGAATCGTAAAGGTACACGGACAGCAGGAATGGCAAGCCGACAGCTGCTGCAAGTAACACGATCCTGACAAGGGACGTTTTCAGTTGACGGCTTGAAAGGTAGTTCTCGATTTTATTGGAATCATGGTCGTGATGCAACTCGAAAAAGAGATAGGGAATCACGAGAAACAAGCCAACGAATTTCGTGAAGAGAGACAAGGCGATAAGAATAACCACGAGAAATTCCTTTACCCATCCACTAAATCGCTTGTATTGGAAAACCAAGAACACGTTTAAAATCAATAACCCAACCACGGCGTCAAACAAGCCAGTCCACACGTGTAAGGCAAATAATGGGCTCAGGAGGATGTACATGATACCCCAGAATTTCTGGCTTTCTGGCGTGCGTTTGAATTCATCGTTTTCAAACACGTGGAAGTACACTTGGAAAATGGCGACCAAGTAGCAAATGGTAAAGAGAAGCTTGGGGAGCTTGTACCACATCGCGTAAAGTGGCGCGAAAAACACCAAGAATCCTATTGGATACACGTTCGATACCTTTCCTTCCAAAAAATACTGCCACATTGGAATATAGAACTCATCATAATCCTCGTGATTGAAAAAGATGAGAGCCATGGCTACATGGAAAGCCGCCATGATGAGAAAGATGGTCAAGGTGGTTCGCTTGTTATACTTCATTATCCAAGAAACACGGTTGCAGTATGTTGGTATTCAAGTGCAGGAGAATCTAGCACTAAAATTCATATCAAGTTTACTAAAATGACTCGGAAGGAATCCACGGGACGATATCACCTTTTTCACTGGACTCATATACTTTTATTGCCACTTTCAGGGCATTGAAACCATCAATGGCGGTAACGGGTGGAGATCTTCCTTCTATGAAACATTCCAAGTAATCTTCAAGCATGAACCTGTCAATATCGGGGCCGTATGCTGAGTATTGGACGGATTCATCGCCATGCGTGGAATATACACGCAGGTTCTGGTTGAACAAATCCAATTGAACGGTTTGGCGCGTTGTATAAATGCACAAGGTGAGATCGCCCCATATCGGAAAGCTTGAAGGACGATTCCAACTTGGATCGATGCTTGCTGCCACGCCATTGTTATACTTCACTAAAATCATTCCCGCATCATCAACATTAATATCATCATGGAAGAGCCGCCTCGCAACACCAAACACGGATCTTGGTATCCAACCAGTGAAATGGAATATTAGATCGGCAACGTGGGTCGTATGATCCATAATAGCACCACCACCTGCCTTTTCCTTGCTGGAAAACCAAGCGGTCGCAGGATCGGAGGAGCTTGGCATCTTCCCGTGATTCGTCGATGCAAAACCGGTGATTTCTCCCAATTCTCCCTCGTGCATGAGCTGCTTGACTCGCGTGACACTGGGATGATACCTGCAGGGATAGCACTGGAACACTCGGCAATCATATTTTTCAGCGGACTTGATTAGGATTTTTGCATCCTCCAAATTGGTTGTAATGGGTTTTTCCACGATCACGTCCTTTCCATTTTCAAATGCGGCAAGTGCTACCGGCAAGTGATCGATTGTTTCCGTGGTGATCAGGACGATATCCACATCATTGCTATGGCATAAATCACCATAGCTGGCAAAGGAGGGAATACCATGAGATGCTTGAACCGATTTACGTCGTTCTGGAAGCATGTCGCAAAACCCAGTCACGTTAACCCAAGATAATTCTTGAAATACCTCCAAGTACTTGAACGCGTGCATGTGCGCGAAACTGGCAATACCGACATTTACTTTTCTCATGATATCTCCTCCAGCGTGATTGAGCTTCCCGTTCGTGCTGATTCCAACGCAGCCAAGCATACTTGAACCGCCTCGAAACCTTCCCTGGCGGTAACCTTCGGTGGCCTTCCCCCAATGACAGCTCGAATAAAATCATCCATCTCCAAGGAATATGCATCATCTCGATAATTACTTTCAACTTGATGTCCCCCCTCGGAAAAAATATCCAATGAATGGTTCCCAGGTACACTGCTTTCAATCAATCCACGATTTCCTGATATCTCCACCAAGGTTGAAAACGGGAACGTGGAAGACGCGCCCCATGATGCCTCGGCAAATCCAAGCTCGATTTTGATATTTGCTTCAATTTGATCCCGTGGTTCAAATTCCATGATAATATGGGAAATGCCCTGCACTCTCCTTCCCTCAAAATCCAACATGCTGGCCATTGCGGTGACTTTCCTGGGCATGGAGCCTGCCATCCACTTGATGTAATCGATATCGTGAATCGATAGATCAAGGATCACCGTGCCAGATTTCACCTCATCGAAGAACCATGTTCCCCAAGATGGTGGTGCACCACGGCGGGTGCATCGTATCATCTTCACGGTCCCGATGGAGCCTGTAAATGCTTTTTGACGCAATCCAATGTATCTGGGATCGAAGCGCAACACGTGACCCATCGCCAATTGCACGCCCGCCTTCTCGGAAGCATCCATGATCATTCTCGATTTTTCCACGGTCCTTTCCATCGGTTTTTCCAAGAACACGTGTTTTCCTTGTTCCAAGGCTTCTAACGTGATATCCCCGTGGGTAAAGGTTGGAGTGGCGATTACGATGGCATCCAAGTCATCCCGTTCAATCATTTCGTGCCAATCCTCATGAAATGAGGCGCCCATTTTTTCAACCGCAGCTCGATCGTCACCCAAGGAGAACACGGCATCCAAGCTCGCATTCGGATGCTTTACCAAGTTCAAAGCATGGGTTTTTCCCATGAACCCGAATCCCATGACTCCGCAGCGTACTTTTTCCATCATCGTGTCAACAAATAATTATCCAACTTTTAGAATAAAAATAGAAGGTATTTTTCAGAAATTTTTTCAAGCAGCAAGGGCTTCCTAGCGTGATCTTCATGGATGTTGAAAAGCGATTGGAACTCATCACGGCACCGCCCACAGAGGAAGTCATCACTCTCGAAGAAATCCGGGAAATGATCGAAACTGGTACACCGATGATAGCGTATGATGGATTCGAGCCATCTGGTAAGGCACATATCGCAACGGGATTGATGCGATCGATCAAGTTGAAGGACATGCTCGAAGCAGGGGTGGAATTCAAGATCCTGATTGCCGACTGGCACGCGTGGATCAACAAGAAAATGGGGGGGAACATGGATGCAATTCAAGCGGTTGGCAAGTATCTCGTGAAGGCTTGGGAGGCATGCGGTGTTCCCATG
>WJJB01000360.1 GCA_014729935.1 Candidatus Bathyarchaeota archaeon
CCCATGTATTGTAATTAAATAACGAACCCGTGGATTGAACACGTACGAGGATCATGTCCTTAGAGCCCGCGCCAATGCTATCCGTCTCCCCGCAGCAAAAGATCAAGCTTCCCGCGTCATCCACCCAGATGGCATGTGCAACGTCATTCCCGGATAAACCCAAAGTATAGTTCCACACCTCATTCCCAGAAGAATCGAACTTGAGCACGATGATATCGCTCAGCATCCCTTGAGTCTGCCCACACGCGTAGAGATTCGAATTTGCATCACCGGTGATAGCATACCCGATATCGAGTGAAGAACTGCTCCACGTGACGTTCCACTCAATCATTCCGGTGATTGCATCCCACGCGATGATCGAGATATCAGTACCTTGAGCGCCGTAACTTTCCGTCCTGCCAACCGTAAACACGTGGGTTTCGTTCCCCCAGATGCCATGAGCGAGATCATCCGCTGTGCCACCCCATGTTCGATTCCATGCAACCGTTCCATTCGAGGCATGCCATTTCACGAGGCAGGCATCATCATTGTAGGGTCCCGAGGTATTCACGGTCCACCCGCACGTGTATGCGTATGTAGACGTGGGATCCAGCCACACATCCTCACACGCATCATCGTATTCGGTTCCCCAAGTCTCGTTCCAGACCAAGCCGCCATTTGGATAAGATGGCAATAGCGTGGTATCGTTGAATTCACTTGAAATCTTCCTATCATCGTGGATGATTTTACTGGCTGTTAAGGAAGCCAAGATGGTGCACAAGGTGAACCACCCGATGGCATTCTTGCTTCGTGCTTTCATTATTTCTCATCTCGTGACGCTTGATGCCTTCCTGCTCCATCCTCGAATGGAATAGTAGCACCTGATACTATTTGATCTTGCATCACCATTATAAAAATGATATACAAATGGCTCTAGTGTTTGGAAAATGACATTACACCAATTTCCCGACCTTGAAATTTGCATGAGTTGATGGGCATCGTTTCACAAGAACATCAATTAGAGGGGAAAACCGCGTGGGAAGGAATTCTTGGTGCTTTGGAATGGAGATGGGCCAAATCCCCTTTTCTTGAACTCAGTTTCCTGATACTTGGTTAGATCATTTCAAATGGCGTTCAAACCATCCCGCGGCCAGGGAAGCAACCTGTTCCAATTCTCCAGGGCCGGAAAACAAGTGACCAGCATCAGGTATAACTTCCAATTTCTTTTGCTCGCATTCCAATCTCTCAAAGGCATCACGATTCAGTTGCAATACCTGCGGATCATTCCCGCCAACTATGAAAAGAGTGGCTGCTTGTATTTTCGGTAATGCATCTGGAGCCATATCAACTCGACCGCCCCGTGACACCACTGCTTGAATATTGGAGCCCTCTTGCACTGCTCCATTTAATGCTGCCGCTGCACCGGTACTTGCACCGAAATAACCAATGGAAAGGTTACCAAGCTCGCCTTTTTCCTGGATCCAACCAGTCACTCCCGTTAAACGTGAGGTGAGGAGGGGAATATCAAAGCGATTCTGGTATATCCTATCTTCTTTTTCGGTAAGTAAATCGAAGAGCATTGTACCAATGCCTCGTTCAAGGATGACATCCGCGACATAATTGTTTCTCGGACTTTTCCGACTACTTCCAGAGCCATGAGCGAAAATAACCAATCCCTGGTGCGAATCATCTAATTTCAAATCTGCTTCCAGCTTCACATCGCCCACGGGTATTTTCACTATCCCAGTTTCAATTTCCATGGTAATATGCCTTGCATTTTCCTTCTATTCAATGTCCTTCTTATTATTAGGTTGCCCGAGTGGGTATATCCCTATTTTTGGTAGTCCAAGAAATTGGCGACGAATCTTAGCTAGGATAAGAATTCCCAGCCATTTACCAAGAAGATCGAAGTGGTGAATTTTTATGTGGATGGGAATAGCTAGCATCAGAGAAAGAATAGGTGACACGCATGTTGCAAAAACACGAGATAATCAAAGAGCTTACCTGGAATGGCAAGGTTGATGCATCGACTATCACGGTTGAAGTAGACGATGGCGTTGTTACCTTGGCAGGCACCGTGGGTAGTTTCTTGGAGCGCGTCGAAGCGGAAATGGTTATCAGGAATATGAAAGGAGTGAAGGATGTTCAAAACGAGATCAAAATTAACCCTCTTGAATTAACACGTTATCCCTCCGACGAGGAAATGCAAGAGCGAATCATGAAGATTCTTTCATGGGATGGGGGCATCAATGAGATGAAGCTTGATACTAGTGTGGAGAATGGCATTGTTCTACTCGAGGGAACCGTTGATGCATTCTGGAAAAGAAGCTACGTTGAATACAAGATTTCCGGAATACTGGGCGTGAGGGGTATCGTCAACAAGATTGCTATCGCTCCAAAGGAACAACGCTCCGATGAGAACATCGCAAAAAGAATAATGGATGCAATTTACAAGAAGAAACTTGCATCACCTGGAGACATTGATCTCAAGGTAAAGGATGGCGTTTTAGAATTCCGTGGGGAAGTCGAAGATTGGAACACGTGGTGGAGGATATATAACTTGGCATCGAGCATGCAAGGTGTTGTCGAAATCATCGATAGCATCAGGGTTTCAATCTGAAACCAAGATTTCTGATCCCTTGAGTAATCATTGTCACATTTCGACAAAATCCACAGCAAAACAATTCTCTTGCCTTCTTTCACCCGTTTTCCCCCAGAGAGCTAAGTTAGGGCGTGGCAGTTAAATTGATCTTAAATCATAAGTTTGCAGGAAGTATCTTGCATGGTCATGAAGTACAGGATTTTTATTACTTCATGGAACGGTTTTACTGCCAGAAGGCGAATGTGATTAAACATGGTAAAATCAACAGAATTGAAGAAACAAGATGTGATAGACGAGCTGACCTGGGATAGCAAGGTTGATGCCTCCCAGATCCAAGTCAAGGTAGAGGATGGCGTTGTCACGTTATCCGGGACGGTTCGTAGTTATTCCGAAAGGATAGATGCTGAACGTGATGCATGGTCGGTGCGTGGCGTGAAGGATGTCAAGAATGATATTGAAATAAATTTAACCAAAGGTGTGACCTATCCCGATGATAAGGTATTGCAGCGTCGTATTGAGAACATTCTCATCTGGGATCAGACTTTCGATTCATTGAGAATAAGTGTTGCCATTAAGGACGGATTAGTGACCCTGAAGGGTGCAGTGGACAGGTTCTGGAAGATCAGGTACGCGATTAATAAGATAAAGGGTATTTCGGGAGTGAAGGGCATCGATAACCAGCTTGCCGTAGTTCCCAAGAAGAAGATGAGCGATGAGATGATTGCAAAAGCAGTCATGGACAGCATTACAAGGAAATCGCTGATTTCCACTGAAGATATTACCGTGAAAGTCAAGGATGGCGTGGTCTCGCTTTATGGAACCGTGCCCACGTGGAATGCATGGCGGCAGGCACATATATCAGCGGAAAACACGGGCGGGGTTCTTGGAATAGACGATAGTATCATGATTGCATCATGAATGGCCATTCCCCCATTCAATAGATATCATGTTCCAGTTCCTCTTTTATTTTTTGCAGGATCTCTCTAATACTAATATCGAAATTCTGCAATTCCCAAACTGCTAGATCACCCGTTTGTTCACTTAAAATAAAGAACGAGACTCCAGAGCGAATAAGCTTTAGCAGGTTTTTTTAAATACCCCCAAGCGAAATCCTGTAATGCCGAAAGGCGAGTTGAGTAACATGGTAAAACAAACAGAACTGAAAAAGCAAGAAATTATCGATGAAATGACTTGGAACGATAAAGTTGATGCCTCGGAGATACAGGTCAAAATTGATGATGGGAAGGTAGAATTATCCGGTACTGTTGGCAGTTTCATGGAACGCAGGGAAGCTGAAATGGATGCATGGCTAGTTTCTGGCGTGAGAAATGTGAAAAATAACATCACGGTTGACCTCACGGAAGGTATTACCTATCCATCCGATGAGGAACTCAAGCAGCGCATCGAGAAGGTCTTGATATGGGATGCAACCTTGAATTCCTTGAAAATTGAAGTATCCGTGAATAACGGCATCGTTTCCTTGGAAGGTACCGTTGATAGTTTTTGGAAGATTAGTTTTACTGAAAGCAAGGTTCATGGCGTGTCGGGAGTGGTTGGCATCATCAACAAGCTTGCCGCTGCACCAGAAGAATCCGTGGCGGATGAAATGATAGCCAAGGACATCATGGATGCCATCGAGAGGAAACTTCTAATCTCACCTGATGATGTGGACGTGAAAGTTAAAAATGGTGTCGTGAACTTAGAAGGGATGGTAACCAGCTGGAGCGCGTGGCGCGAGGCATATAATTCGGCGGAAAATACCATTGGTGTTCTCGACATCAACGATAATATCATCATTTCACCGTAATACTACCAAGCATGTGTTTTTCCCCTTCTCTTTTTTGCTATCGAATGGTGGAAGTCCAGTGAGTAAGATAAGAAACCCGTGCTCCTCGCCGAATTAACTTCAAGTGTAACTTTTATATTGCCACGGGAAACGGAAATACTGCTAGATAACAAGATGAGTAACATGGTAAAACAAACCGAACTGAAGAAACAAGAGATCATTGATGAGATGGTGTGGAATAGCATGGTTGATGCATCCAACATCAAGGTTAAGATCAATGGTGGCGTGGTAACACTGGCAGGTAAGGTTGGTAGTTACCGGGAAAAGAAGGAAGCAGATTTAAGTTGCTGGAAAGTTGCTGGCGTACATGACGTGATAAATGATATCAAGGTTGATCTGTCAAAGAACACCCTCAAGCCATCGGATGACGAGATGGAGAAAAGAATAACGAATATCTTATTGTGGGATATTAACCTGAATTCCTTGAAAATCAAGGTTTCCGTGGACGGGGGTATTGTCACGATCGAAGGAACCGTTGATGTCTTCTGGAAGCTCTCTTACGTCATAGACAGGATCTCGGGCGTTACAGGAATATTAGGTATCGTGAACAAGCTTGCCGTTACACCGAAGAAAAGAGTATCTGATGAGATCATCGCTGAAGACGTGATGGACGCCATAGACAGGAGTGCCGTTATATTTCCAGGAGATATCGATGTGAAAGTAGAAGATAATGTTGTAACTTTATACGGCACTGTGGCTAATTGGGGGGCTTGGAAAAGAGCATTTGATGCTGCAGCCAATACCTATGGTGTCATCGAGGTTATAGATAACCTGAAAGTTACTGGAGCAAGTGGTGGATAATCTGGGGATGTTTGGCCTTTTTCAACCGGGAAACCATGCCTCCCAGCCAGGGCGTGGTAGCCCCACTGCTCCTCCATTCCTGCGTTATCTTTTTTTTTGCGAAAGAAGATCACGTCCTTTAGTTTAGTTTAGTTTAGTTTAGTTTAGGGCGTGGTAGTTCAATGAGTCTTGCCGATGGCATGAACCTTGTCATTGAATGAAATCTTCCACCTCTTTAGTGATCTCCTTGATTTCATCATTGAATTCATGGGAGAAGTCCTCGTACCATGATGCAATCGAGTAGAAAATATCGGGCACCTTGATCGTGATGAATTCATGATCATTAATAAAATAATCCCCAGAAAACATTGGCGGTACCACGGGGACTGCAATCACGATCTTTGCGGGTTTGTATTGCTCGAGCAGCTGGATGGCATGGCTCATGGTATTACCCGTGGTAATCCCGTCATCAACCACGATTACAAGCTTGTTTTCCACCCATGGATTGATCTCGATCCCCTTGTAGATCCTTTCCTGGCGTGTGAGAAAATCCAACTCATCTTGGAACAAGTCAGCAATATCATCTGTTGGCATCCATAACCTACCAACAATATTTCTGTCGTCATAACCGGTCGCGCCGTTGATTCGGGTTTCACCCCTTTCAGCTTCAGATTGGCTGGGAATGCCAAGTCTTGGATTCATCAAGCAGAGGAGCGGGGCATTCAGGTCCCTCGCAATGGGATATCCCACCATGATACCACAACGTGGAATTGCCATGATCACGACGTCGCGCTTGTCCTTGTACCTTGACAATTTCCTTGCAAGGAAATGTCCTGCTTGTTCCCTATTTTTAAATTTGCTGGGGATATCCATTCATCTCACATCCTGGGATTTAAATTTCCCGCGGCTTTCCCTTCCATCCTGAATTCCACGAGCTCTATTGCATCGTTGATGGCCATGTCGGTGCATTTTTCTGCTTCTGGATAGTGCTTCGCGCAAAACCATCCAACCTCGGGTGGCTTCTTTTCTCCAACCAATTCTTCATCTTCGGCATGCTCGCGCCACAATTTATCCTTCTCACGCTTAGCGAACGCTAAAGATCCTCCTTCTTTGCCAGGGGTAAATCGGTAACCACATATCCTGCATTCTTTCTTGTTTTCCATGTATAGCATCTCCATTTATCGATTATTTCAATTACCTGCTTCAAGCACTTACTGGCGGGAAGGTTTCTTCTTCAAGCATCTTGATGAAAGTGGCTTCATCCATGATCATTATATCCTCCTCCTTGGCGTTGTCAAATTTAGAACCTGGGTCCTGACCTACCACGAGACAATCAGTATTCCCGCTAATGCTTGAAGTAACTCGAGCCCCGTGCTGTTCTACTTCACGAGCAGCTTCCTCCCGGGTGAAATTGTCCAGTTTTCCAGTGAAAACAAATGTGTTTCCTTCCAAGTATTGCGACAGGTCACGATGCAACTCGTTGGCTCTCATGTTTATACCGAGCTCTTGCAATCGATGTATCATGTCGAGATTATTGCTGTTTGAAATGAACATGGTAATGCTTTCAGCAATTTCTTCCCCCACGTCATCTATTTCCTCCAATTCCCCCTTGGATGTGTTCACGAGGGCTTCGATGCTAACATAATGGTTTGCAAGCACGTCCGAGAGGTAGTTTCCTACATACCGGATTCCAAGACCGATCAGCACCCGTTTTAATCCCGCGGTTTTACTCTTTTCAATCTCTTGCAGCAAGTTATTCGACGATTTTTCACCCATCCGTTCCAGATGTACAAGATCATCTAACTCCAAGGTATAGAGATCGGGGATAGAGATAACTATTTCCCGTTCTACCAATTTTTGCAGGAGCTTGGGACCAAGTCCATCAATATCCAAGGCGTCCCTGCTGCCCCAATGTTCCAACCGGCGGGTAACTTGCGCGGGGCAAGAAGCATTCAAGCAACGCCTTGCTACTTCATCCCCTACCTGTTTTGCTTCGGAGCCACATGCTGGGCAATGCCGTGGCATCACGAACTCTTGTTCGCTTCCATCCCGCTCTTCTTTCATCACCTTGATAACCTGCGGGATGATTTCACCAGCCTTCTCAACCAAGACGACATCTCCAATCCTCACATCTCTCCTTGCTACCTCTTCCTCGTTGTGAAGGGATGCCCGGGATACTTCAGTCCCCGAAAGGTGTATCGGCTCCAACCGTGCAACCGGCGTGAGAACCCCCGTTCTCCCAACCATCACTTCGATATCCTTAACTTTCGTTGTTTTCCGTTTTGGTGGGAACTTGTACGCAATCGCCCAGCGGGGATGATGCGTCGTGGACCCAAGCTTTTCCTGGAAAGAGATGTCATTCACCTTGAAAACCAATCCATCGATGTCGTAATTCAACGCGTGCCGCTTGTCTTCCCATGTCTCCACGAGCTCCAGCGCGTGATCCATGCTTTCAATCTCCCGAACGTGATCATTGATCGGTAACCCCGCAATCCCGAGTTCTTCCAGCATTTGCCAATGCGTGCTGAATTCACCGTGAGAATGTGAACCCAGGGAATATGCGAAAAAGGACAGTGGCCTATTACTCACTTCCCGTGGATGTTTCAATCGCAATGTACCTGCAGTTGCATTCCTTGGATTTGCAAAGGGTTCCTTGCCCTTTTCCTCCCGTGTTTCATTCATGTTCTTGAACCCATCCAGTGGCATGTAGACTTCTCCCCTCACCTCAATATCACGCAAGATGGAATCTTCATTCAACACCAAGGGAATTTCATGGATGGTTCGCACGTTTTCGGTAATATCTTCCCCTTGGCTTCCATCTCCGCGAGTTGCACCCCGCTTGAGCATGCCATCATCATACGTTAATGCCACGCCAACACCATCTATTTTCGGTTCCATGATCAGCATGATTTCGTTCTCGTTCAATGTATCTTGCACGGTGTTGTAAAAATCCTGGAGCTCTTCGACATTAGAGGCTTTATCCAAGCTTAACATGGTAACTTCATGCTCGACCGTTTCGAACTCGTCGATTTCTCCCGATCCAACTCGTTGGGTTGGTGAGTTTTGGGTTTTAAACTCCGGGTAGCGTTCTTCCAGTTCCTTTAATTGTCGGAATAAATGATCATACTCGCTATCGGAAATCTCGGGATCATTATCAATGTAGTATTTCTTGTCGTGGTACCTCACTTTTTCACGCAATTCCTCGATGCGTCGCTTGATTCCATCCTTGGAACCAGGATCACCTGCATCACGGCCTTTTACCATCGACATCTCCATTTATTAAATAAAAATGCAAAGACCTTGCTCATTCCATGCTGGATTCACGATATTACAAGATCAATGCTTGCATTTGCTTCATTCGTCTTCAATTTCATCAAATCTCTTGATTTTCGGGTTCACTCTTCGTGGATCGGGATCCTTGATCACGCCGGGAACGGTGGGAGGGGATTGGCCATCTCCTGGCTGTTCAATATCATCCGGATCCCCAGGTATCAAAGGATCCCCGTTAGGATTCTTGATATCGCTTTCACCAAGGGATTTGCCACCTTCTTCGTGCCTTCGACTCATTACCATCCCTTCATCGAGATCGCTTGTACGTGCCCATCAGCGTTGCTTCAGCAAGCACGTGTCCCTTGCATTTCTTGGTGAAGTTTTTCTTGTTCACGTTCTTGAGCTTGCTAACATCCAAGGCATAGAGCCTGAAGTAATACCTGTGGGAACCGCTTGGTGGACAAGGTCCCCCGTATGCCTGCTTGCCGAAATCATTGATGACTTCAAAGGCATCATCAGGTGTGCTATCTTCTGGTATACCTTCGCTACTTGGAGATATTCCGTGGATCATCCAATGCACCCACGTCTTGGTTGGCGCGTCCGGGTCATCCACGACCAATGCCAAGCTCTTTGCACCTTCCGGGACACCCGAAAACTCAAGTGGTGGGGACATATCTTTACCATCACAAGTATACTTGTTGGGAATTGTTCCCTCATTCTCGAACGCTGGACTTGTAATCTTCATCTACAGGTTCACTCGTCTCGCGAAGCGACGGATTGCATATAACTCAAATCGTTATCATCCATGTCCAGCACCGCTGAAAAACCCATGATTGGAAAACCAACTACCCAACCTAGAATTGAAAGGCGGGGCTTCCATCGAGTCAAACGCGGCTTCTAGGAGGCGCGGGGCTGCGTATTAATGCAAGCCGTCTAAAAAGGACTGTTTTGGAGGCATACTGTTCACGGGGGTTGATGCAATGGACACCGGAGCATGATGTTCACCGACGAGTTCTTCTCGCGATACAATCGAGAGCAATCAAAAGCAATCGAGAGTAATGAACATGAGATCCGAGATTTTTACCAGTGAATAACTTGATATGCATGGCAGGCTCTGACCAACACAATAACCACTTGTACTGGTGAGCCCTGGTTCTCACGCTGCAAGATCCTGCCAATCGATCGATTGATGCCATTTTCCAGTCACTACAGGATGCCACGCACGAGGTCTTGAGTATCCACGAGCGACAGTTCGACCTCGTGTTCGAGCCTATGGCAGGGGGAACATTCGACAACGGATATCACTTGTTCCAGTATCTATTTAGCTTGTCAAATGCCCAGGCATTACCATGGATCGCGTGGATAGCGGGCACGTGGTTCAGTAGCATGATGATGATACGGGCCCACAGGAAAAAAAGGCAAGCAAGTGGGATTGAAGGTGGAGAGCCGGGGAACTCACATGCATGATC
>WJJB01000361.1 GCA_014729935.1 Candidatus Bathyarchaeota archaeon
GAGCATGCCGGGATATTGTACCGTGGAATATATGAGAATTAACCATGCAAGATGTCCAATTGTCATTTGGGGCAGCCAAATAATGACAAATACCGATATAATAGTTACTTGCATGAGTCCGGTAAACATCTGGAACCAGATGAAAAATGAAACATATTGGATGGCTCTTTTCGGGTTCTTTATCCTGTATTCTGGTAGAAATCTACCCAGGGCATCACCAAGTCCAGCATCAAAGAGCAGGAACATGAGCTTGAAGTACCCAACTACAATGGCCTGGTTACCAAATATCTCGGGATATGGCACGATGGCCGGAAGCAACGTTCCACCGATGGCAAGAACGATGAGTGCCCCGAGGATGAATAATATGTAATTGTAAAAGAATCCACCTATGGGTCTTGAAAATCCCACCTCGTCCCATCCAGTTTCCCGTTTCAGTATAACCTTCTCTATAATCTCACTCTCGTCTTCCAGTTGGGAAATATCAATATTCTCCTCTTCTTCCTGTTTTTCCTTCCTTCGTTGCTTCCTCGTTTTCATATTAATCTACCCGGGTATGCGTGATAAGTATTGATACTCGAAGTTTTCACGTGTATCTATTGGTTACTGCACATGATTGAACATCAATTGCAACCCATCCTCGTGAGTCACGCGCATCAAGCTACGAATGATAAGAAGGATGCCAGCCACGTGCATGAGCGGTTCAGACCGCACTGATATTCCTTTCAAGCATCGAGAATATTTGAATTAATTCTCGTTTCCCATTTTTAGCATCACCAGTGATAAATTAAGAATTTAAGGCGATTCTTAGGAGTGGCACGTTGTGTAACGGGAAAGAAATTTGGAAGAAAAAAGCGTGAATCAAGCCTGCCGTATTGCTTTCACGCGGTTATATAGGTATAATCGCTCTGCGAGGTACCAATGCGCTTCCATGAGTGTCGGTTCCCAGCTTGCGATAATTTTTGCCAGCTCTTCAATACGTTCCTTCCGCGGCACATCAACCACTTTTGAAATATCAATGATAACCTGCCCCGGATCCTCATCCAAGCTGGTTATGTAAGCGTTTTTGAGCCGCAATTCCGCTTCTGCCCAAAGCCATATACACACGTCGAACGGGTCTCTCCATCCCGCCACTTCCTCCGCAAGAGCCATGATGGCATCGGCATCCATCTTGATGGTCATGATTGAATTACCGTGGGAAAGATCTCGAGGAGAGGACTTTAGGGTGGGTTGCTCCTCGGTGAATCCCTTGCCAATACCGCCAGAGGTTTTTCCTGCTTCCTCCGTGCCCTTCCTCTCCTTGGCAGCATTAATGCTTCGTACCAGGTTCCCGAGCTGCCTCATGCCACCACGGAAATACGCGAAAGGAAATGATGGTTCCATGTTCCAGTTATCCTTCATAGGTTAACAAAGATCCATCCCACGTTATTAATTTGGCGATTGAAGATCGGGGAAGAACTTGGTTGTTTGTTTATTTTCTCAAAAGAAATCATCTTAAAATTACATCAAGCACCGGGGGATATCTCGATGGTTCCCCCTGGTACTAGGCCTTCTCTCAATTTTAGCAAGCAGGTAACCATTGCAGGCACGGGAAGTTCGTCCAATTACTGCGACCCGTGATCAGGCTTGGTCCAAGGCTTTCACTTTATTGTATATGTATAGACGTTCTGCGAGATACCAGTGTGCCTCCATTAATGTCGGTTTCTTACTAGATATGTTTCCAGCCAGCTCCCTTACTCGATCTTCTCGTGGAGTATCCACAACACGTGAAACGTCAACGATGATCTGACCCGGATTGTCGTTTAAACTAGTCATGTGATAGCATTTTGACACGAAGTACGCGTTTTCTAGTTGCAATTCTGCTTCCGCCCAGAGCCATATGTAAACATCCAATGGATCCTTCCATGCAGCCACTTGCTCAGCTAGTGCCACGATGGCATCAGCATCAATCAAAATGGACACGATGGAACCCTCTGGAGAATCATCTGGGGTGATTGGTGATATGGAAAATTCCTTTCCTCCAAAATACATGCCGTCATCACATAACACGCCGGCTATTCGCTTCACTTCCCCCTCCTTGGCAGCATTCACGCTTCGCACAAGATTCCCAAGCTGTCTCATGCCACCACTGAAATAAGCAAACGGAAATGAAGGTTCGCGGTTCCAGTTTCCATCCATAAGATACCCGTGGCCCACAACGGGATATGAATCTGGCGAATAGAGATTGAAGGTGCATGCCTTGAATTTCTTATTCCGGTTGGGAATGAAAAGAACTATGATCGATGCCTTTTCGCATCCATGATGGACAAGAATATCGCTTGTTAGGCTTCAAGCAGGTGCTTCCAGTAGCCCGGAACCCACACGGCATCGCCAGTAAAGGAGCTTTCCCTGCACGCCATGGAGACCGCAAATGACTTGAATGCCTCCTTGAAATTCGTGCCCGGTTGTTTTTCACCACCACTGTCGATGCCCCGGCTCATCATCTCCAAGATGATACCTTGCCCAGTGTAGGGCTTGTCGATGCCCTCAATGGAACCTGAATCAAGTGCAAGGTACGCGTCTTGCTCGAAATCGTTATGCATTTTCGCCCATGTCTTGTATTTGTTAATTTCAACGCCAAATGTTGAGATTCGGGCGAATCCTTTCTTGCCATAGAATTCTTGGCGGCGATTATGGGGATCCGCAATTGGCCCTCTCTGCCAATCCCCCGCGAATTGACACCATACCCACTTTGATCTATCATGGTAATCTTCTGGCTTTGCAAGTGCCAAGGATGCATAGACCGTGGATGAGCCATGCCACTCGGAATAGGCAGGCTTGAACACGTCTGCTTTCACCTGGACGATATTCATACCTGTCACGTATCGCATCGTGTCAAACCAGTGAACGCTCATATCTTCCAGGTACACGTCTTGCAAGAACCGTCGCCATCCCCAGCGCTTCTCGCCCCTGAAACCGAAATCGTGCCATAACATCATGCCCAGGGTTCCAATGGCATCAAGATATGCACCCGTGGTGAAGAAATGCCTTGCAGTCCAATTATGCTGATTATACCGATATTGGGTACCAGTCGCAGTGCAGAGCTCTGGATGGTCAATGGCATATTGCACCATTTGTTTCGCTTGCGGGATGTTGGATGCCATATTCTTCTCGCAGATTACATTGATATCAAGATCCATGACTTCCTTCACGAGGCCCGAGTGAGTCGGGATTGGCGTGCAGACAATAGCCAAATCCGGTTTCTCGCCAAAGCGAACAGCATTTTCAATGCTCATGAACGCTTGATCCTCGTCAAGCTCTGGGACCATCTTGTGGATGTTCTCCAATAACTCCGTATTGATATCCACTATCCCGATGAGGTCCCACTCATCATGCCCCCTGATATTCCGGAGCCACGAACGAGCGATCCCACCAAAACCAATCAATACAACAGTCTTCTTTTGCTTCATGGTTGAACAAAGCCTTCATTGCTTTTAACCTGCATTAACACGGCAATTCACGTGACACGTGAAAGGTACGTGGCAGCATCTTCTGCCATTTCCTCGAAGGAAGGTCTTGGGATGCATTCCACGTTGAAATAGCGCCAGTACCCGTTTTCGACCAAGATCTTGATGAATTTCTTGAAGTTGAAGCATCCCGGTCCTGGAGCCCTCCGGTTGCAACTCGCCAAGTCAACCTTCCTCACGACACTTGCAAGTGCTGGCAACTGGGCAAAGAAGGTATCGGGGTCCTCTTCCATGTTAGCATGAAACGTGTCTAACATGGGAAACGTGTTGTCAACCCTTGCATCCTTGATGAGTGCGAGTGCATCATCCACGCGATGAATGGAATCGATCTCGTACTGGTTAATGGGCTCGAGAACCGCCCATATGCCCAGGTCCCTCAA
>WJJB01000362.1 GCA_014729935.1 Candidatus Bathyarchaeota archaeon
AATAAGCATCATCCCCACACGAAAAGAGTTCTTCAATAGTGAAGTTGCTTGCTTCAAGATTAGTGCATATATTGATGATGAATGCATGGCTGAAGAAGATAACCTAAACCAATCCCTTCAAAAGGAGGTATCCAAGATCCTTGATTACCTCAACAAGCTCAATAATCATTTTGACTTGTACAAGCACCGGCCGAAGGAATTGATGGATGTATCAGTACAAACCTATTACACCATGATTGCCAGGCGTGTGCAAAACCAAGCATATGCCAAACTCAAGCGTGGGTTCGAAACGGGGGATCCCGAGACGTTCCTTGAAGGGATGGCTCAATTCGAGCAAGCAGCCAAGATCCTTGATCTTGGCATTGAGAATCCAGAAGAACTAAACGCGTTTTACCAAGAAATGATTAACCTGTTCCTGAAATTCATCAAGGAATCTTCAGAATCCGTCGGACGATTCGAACCAAGGGGAATCTTCTTTAAACTCCAGAGCTTGGTGGCTGTTGCTCAAGTTTTGGAAAATACAATGCATGAATTCACGAAAGCAGCAGGATATAGGAACCAAGCTGTTGTTTACGAGAAGCGTTGGAAGAAAGCCTTGCAATACATATACATTATTTTCGACTTGGTTCTTTCCGATAATTTTAAAGCAGCACAAGTTTTCCTTTCCAAGTTCGATGAAGACGACATTCGTCAAGAGATATTCAAGCTAGCGGTGAGTAATGACGAGAATGCAAGAAACTCGCTTCTAGAATCCTTGGATGCCTTCCATTCACTTGGAGCCGTTATCATCGCGGCAGCTGAGAAGCAATCAAGGGAGTCTATTAATGTCATCATTGATAAAATTAATGATCTCAGTTCAAGGGGTATTCCCATCACTCTTGTTACCTTGCAGGACTTCACCCAGAAACTTGCTAGCAAGTTCGGTATCGAAGACGTGGTAAGTTTCAAAAGTTACGATCAAGAAGAGCTAGCCCAGTTAAAACCCCCGATGCCCCCGAATGCACGAACATCTCCTGCCATGGCACAACAACCACCCATGTCTGCGGATATTGCTTCCGGTATCAAAAAATCGATGGGTGATCAGGTTGAGAAGGTCATGGAACGGGCGCAAGCCGTTCAAGAAGCCCAGGCAAGCGGGGAAAATGTCAAGGCGGATATTAATAATACAAGCCTTGATGCCATCAAGAACGCCATTTCAGAAGGCATGAAGGGATTGGCAAATCAAATCGTGAGTCAATTATCGTCTAAAATGGGTTCATTTAGTGGCGGGGGCGGTGGCGTTGCACGACGTGGTCCAATGCGGGATCTCGACGGACCTGGTGGTGGTCCACCACAAATCACGTCTCTTGGCAAGGCAAAACCGACCGAGCGACCCAAGCGACCCAAGTTAAGCGATATGCTTGATTCAGTGATCGTCGAAGAATGATCCTCCTTCACTCCCAGGCAACTAGACATGCATGCCTCCTGACAAGGCTTTAATCACGATCCTGCTTTTCCGAGGTTGCTTGCTACGGGGTTTTAGTTGAGGTTTAAATTAGTTCCCATCTAGCTCGTATTGAAGCAATTGGAGATGGAATTAAGATTAAACTGCTAGGAACGCCTTATATGGGCGAGTCCGTCAAGATACGGATGCTGGAGAAATCCGATCTTGATGCACTGATGGCGATATTGAATCATCACGAGACAAGGAAATTTCTAAATAGGAATTTGCCGTTCTCCAAGATACAGGAACAGAAATGGTTGGAATCCTTGAAAGGAAAGGCAAACAAAAGGGAGGAATTCGTGTTTGCCATCGAACGAAGGGATGATGGAAAGTTAGTTGGAACTATGGGTATTCGCGGGTTGGACTGGATCAACCATCATTGCACCATTGGTATCGTAATTCACGATCCTGCAAACCAAGATAGAAAACTTGGTACCGATGCTCTCCAACTCTTAATGAAGGTCTGTTTCAACGTGCTAAATATGCATAGAGTCGGTCTGGACGTCATGGCATATAATAGCAGGGCAATTCACGTGTACAAGAAGGTAGGGTTCCAACAGGTTGCCCGACACAGGGAAAAGCATTTTTTCAATGGCACATACCACGATGTCCTATGCATGGATATCTTGGAAGGTGAATTCAGGGAAATGCAAGAAGATGAAAGGAGGTTTGTTAGTGTCGTCAATGAATGAGATGTCTCGTGCAGATCCGTTTTCAGGGCGGCTTATCTGGCTCAGGCCGTTTGAATTGGAAGATTTAGACCAAGTCATTTCGCAGGTTAACCAATACGAAGCGCGAATCTCACTCGGTAATTTTATTCCCTGGTCATCCGAACAGGAGAAAGATTTTATCGAAAAACAAGCCACTTGGGCGGATGATGATAAAAACTACCATTACGCTATTATCGAGAAATCTACCAATGATGTAATCGGGGGAATTGGTTTATTCATCGAAAACACCAAGAACAGGACAGCATCGCTTGGTATTGGCATATATCATCCAAGGAATTTTGACAAGGGGTATGGCTCTGATGCAATTAAATGCATGCTATCGATCGGGTTTGATATCCTGAATTTGCACAGGATTGAGTTATACATGTATGCATTCAATGCAAGGGCGCGTCATGTGTATGAAAAGCTTGGATTCAAGTACACGGGGAGGAAAAGAGATGTGTTATTGTTTGAGGGCATGTATCATGATGCCATCACCATGGATATGCTGGAAGACGAGTATCGTGAATTCAAGTAAGCCCATGATGGTGATTGAATGCACTCCTTTTTCTCACAGGTGGCAATTGCAAGTAGGTTATCGGGAATCCTCCTTTCCAAGTTTGAAAGCATCATCCCGGTTGCATGGATCGAAGGGATCGCGTGCCTCTATCTCGTCGAACTTGAGATCGATGATGAGCCTGTTATTTTTACCACCTTTCATGCCGAGTGACTTTGCACGAAGGAAGCAATATAACGCGTATCCCTTTTTCATGAGATCCATGAATATCAACCCTAGATGATGCCATGCCTCGGGTAAACTATCATCCCTCTCGATTACGAACTTGAGTTCACGCAATGCCTCGTGTTCCTTGTTGCGCATTTTAAGGTATGAGAGGGCAAGGTTGAGCCTGGTGTACACGTCATTTGGGTCTAGCTTGGCTGCCTTGAAAAAATGGCGGACCGCTTCGAATAATTCTCGTTGCTTCTGGTAGACGATACCCATGTTACTCCAAGCATATGGTTGGAACTCGTCGATCTCCGTGCATTTATTGAAAGCTTCAATCGCTTCTTTGAATTTTTCCTGCTCGGATAGGCATATTCCCAGGTACAACCACGCGTTGTAATTTCCTGGTTCCTCCAACGTGCATTTTTTGAAATGCTTTTCTGCCCCAGGCAGGTCCCCATCTTCGAATTTTTCCAGACCAATGGCCAGCTCAGATTCACAGTCCATGATCACATCATCCTCGCGCATCTTTCATTATTATTCCATGTCATGGTTCGATGCACAATCATCAATCCCGGTTTACTTGAATCTTTCCCACGCACGAATCTTTCCTTTTAGATGGGATACTGATAGGAAAAAAAGGAAAATGAGCCACCAAATCAAGGGACAGCCCTCCTTCCGCAAAAAAAAGATGAAGAAAGAGAAGTGATTATTCCACGACCTCGAGCAGGTCGAACTTGTCGATCATTTCCAAGATGCCGTACACCTCGAGACCGTGATCGTAATCCTGGTTGGCATCGGACAGGTTTCGCCAGCAGAACGGGCACTCCGTTGTCACGATGGTCGCGCCCACCGCTTCAGCCTCGTCCAGCCGCCTGCTGGAGGTCTTCAAGCTGAAATCGGGATATTGTGCACGCACGCCACCGCCGGCACCGCAGCAAAAGCTATCCATCTTGTTGCGATACATCTCGACGAATTCAGCATCGTTTGCCTCGGCAATGGCTTGCAGGATGACCCGTGGCTTGTCGAACCATTCCTTCAACGCCTTCTTGACCTTGCGGGAGTCGATCATCATGTTCGAGGACTCGTCCATGATCTCCTTCTTGATCTCCAAGCCGAAGTGGCGCCCCGTGTGGCATGGGTCGTGGTAGGTGAACTTCTTGCCCTTCAAGGCAGGATTCGCCTTGATGCGCACCTTGCCCTGCTTGATGAGATCGGAGATGATCTCGAAGGCGTGGGTTGTCTTGTAGGGTAGCTCCTTGCCCTCCTCCTTCAGGTACTTCTTGTAATCCATGGTGAGGGTCCGGTAGCACCCGGCGCAGCTGAAGACCACTAGGTCGTACTTGCCAAAGGTCTCCAGGTTCTTGTTCATGAGATCCTTGCCGAAATCCACCTCGCCGATCCTGAAGAATGGGCTGCCGCAACACACCTCGTCGGTGAGGATGGCAAAGTTGTATCCCAGCCGCTTGAGGAGCCTGGCGGTTGCCTGGGCGATGTTCGTCTGGCGGTAGGCGGCGGTGCAGCCGATGAAGTAAGCAGTGTCGGCGCCCTCCTTGTTGATGAGTGCCTCGAGCTCGGAATCCTTGGCCCAGTCCATCCTGGCTTCCTTGTCGCCCCCGTAGGGATTGTTGCGCTCGGCTGCCAGCCCCTTGACCAGCTCGTGCCGGTCGAGCAATGGCACCCCGGCATCGACCAGGGTGGCCCGAACCGCCTCGATGATGCCCACGGTATCGATCCAGTTCTCGCACTGGGTCGAGCAGTTGCCGCACGTGATGCACGGCATCAGGACGTCCCGGACCGCTTCCGAGGGTTTCAAGGTGCCCTCCAGGAGCGCACGGGCGATCCACATCCTGCCCGCGTTCCAGTATGCTTCCCAGCCGTACTCCACGCCGCTGGGGCACGATTGGAGCATGCCCTCGTACAGCACGCCCTTGTGCTCGCCCGGTCCCGACTTTTCTGGCGTCCCGGAATATGAAAACTTGCAAGCCTTGCAGTGGATGCAACGGTAGATGTCTTTCTTGTACTCTTCCAATCT
>WJJB01000363.1 GCA_014729935.1 Candidatus Bathyarchaeota archaeon
GAATAGGGCATCATCCATCGCCACGGACCTTCAGCGGAAGTCTATCAGGAAGCAAATCAAGCGAATCGGCCAGCTCGCTAGCATGAAACAAAAAATGTCCGGCCATGGTGCCATGAATATTTCTCAATTTAACAGGATCCACGAGCAGGAAAATAGTGTATCTTCAGCCGTTGCGAGCCCATCTTCTGGATTTGATATAATTGATCGGGACAATCTAGATCACGACACCCGGGAAAAACTCCAAAAACGTCAAGAAGCTGAAAAATTAATTGTAGAGGCAGAAAACACCGAAAATGTAAGCGAAGCTATAGAAAAATTCCAAGATGCTGCTCATTTATTGCTAGTTACAGGTACAAGAAGGGACAGGGTGGAATGGGTATACGAGAAGATAAACCAGTTAAAAAGGACCGGTATCGTGAAAAAAGTAGGTCTTTTCGACATGCAAGAATTCCGGCCCTCGGAATTACGTGAGTATGCATTTAACCAAATTGATAAAGCCAAGCAAAAGGACGCATATGGGAAATACAAGGAGGCAGTCGAGCTATACAAGAAGGCAATAAAGGCTTTGCTTCGGGCTGGATGGACCAATGATCAAGTGAATTACATCATTCAAGATATGGTTAAAATCCAGAAAAAACAAAATTTAGTGGAAAAGGAGGACCAGCGTCTCCAAGAAATCTATAACGAAGTAGTGAAATCATGTCTACTCGGTGTAAAAGTACCCAAGGATAAGAAATTGATAGACATTGCTGACCCCACTCCCATCGATGAAGATGTTTACCGTCCAGGCAGGGAGAAGACGGTGATGGAGAAGGAGATGGAAAAACTAAGAGAGGAGCAAAACGAGCGAAGGAATCTCCAACAAACCATGTTTTCTTACTTGGACGAAGCAAGGCACAAGATCAAGTTAGGGGGATTCCAAGAAGCAATTTCGCTGTATAAAAATGCGATCGAGCTGATGGATGCCCTTGGTGGCTGGGAGAATCAGAAAAACACAATCAAGAAAGAAATAGATAATCTCTATGTCTTAATTGGCAGGCAAAAGGAGCTCGCGGAGGCGAGTCAAGAGATTCATGGAAGTGGACAAATTGATGCCGATATCGCGGAAAAGAACCTTCTTATTAAGAAGGCAGCCCTTTTAAATCAGGAAAACCTTAAGGAAAAATTATTGAAAAAGCGGTTGAACGATGAGAAAGTTAGCTCCGTGTTTGATATTTTGATCCCGATGGCAAATAACCTGAAGGAAAAAGGCCGTTACGAGGATGCTTTAATAGAATTCAAGGAAGCACTCAAGATGCTTGAAGAGGCAGGATGGAAGGCTCAAACACAGGGTTTAAAAGATGAAATAGCAGAATTACAAATACTATTGAATAAAAAGGAAGAAAAAATCGTTGCAAAGGAAGAGAAACGCCAATTAATGGGAGAAATTTTCAACAAGATCATTCCCGAAGCAAGAAAGGCACGAATGTCTAATAATTTTTCCAAAGCAAGGACACTCTATCAACAAGCAATTCAAAAGCTAAGGGAAATAGGGTGGGCTAATTACATCTCACCAATCCAAAATGAAATCTCCGAAATAGATGAGGAAATGAACAAGGGGGAATTGGAAGAGGAATCGTCCAAACAGGATTCTATAGAGGAAACCATAGATCTCGGGATGAATTTCTTGGCAAAGGACTTGAAAGAGTATGCCCTCATGCAATTAAAGAAAGCAGTGAAAATGCTGGAAAGCACGGGAAGAGATCAAATGAGAAACGAGATCCTGAAGCAGATAAAAAAGTTAGAATTGGAAATCCGGCTGGAAGACTCCAAGAGAATACTCTTGGGTAAGCGTGGAAGGCAATCATGATAATGAAAGGTGAAACAAGAAATGGAAAATGATAATGCAAACTTGGAAGATATCATGTCTCAAGTGCGAGTGTGCTTCGAGTCATCACACGGTGAGCAAGTGCAGATTGAAGCGGTGCAATACTCTGAACTCATAGACAAGCTCATAGAAATGAATTTCAAGATAGGAGTGATCACCAAGGCACCTTTAACAATGTCCAAGTTATCGGATTATAACATTCTGATCATCGGTAACCCGAAGGAGAACTATTTTTCTGACGATGAAATAAACGATATAAAAAATTTCGTGTATCAAGGTGGCGGGTTACTGCTGATCAATGATCAAGGAGGGGACCCCACGAATAAGAACAATCTATCGAAGCTTGGAAGCATCTTTGGCATTTCATTTGGAACCAACATCCTGATCAATGACAACGCTCAATCTGAGGATGATGAGCAATTGATTACCACTGGCAATTTCTTGAATCATTTCATAATGCGCGGGATAGAGAAGATAGCCTTTAAGTCCACCTGCGCTCTCCAGCTAGTGGAAGGTGATCCCAAGGCAGAAGTGAACGCGGTTGTTCACTCGGGTCTTGGAACGAGCGAGATCTCTTGGAATGGGAATGCTTGGACGGAATCGAGGAAGGAAAAGTACACCCTAGTCGCCGTATCCAAATTTGGAGCAGGTAAGGTGGTTGCCTTGGGCACCACGAGGATCCTTTCTAGCTTGATAAACAAGAAACACGGAATTCTCGCAGAGGATAATGCCAAGTTCCTGAGTAATATATTTGCATGGCTTGTTAACAGGGAAGTATATGAAGATGGTAAACTTAAATCGGTCTTCGTTAACGTGTCCCTGAAACCAGACGTCTATTTTTGGATAGAAAAGGAGCTAAAGGAAAATGATAAGTTTAGGGACTTTAATGAGATAATTAATTTTGCTATTGAATCCCTGGCAGTAGCAGTTGAGAAATTCAGGGAAACAACCTGAAATGGAGATTCACCATGGCACAACCTGATGATTTAACGCATAAGATGGAGAAAGCAATTGAAGCTGCGGAAGCTGCGGAACATTTCGAGAATTCAGGTAATTTTGATCAGGCGATCTTAAAATATAAGGAAGCAGCACATTTATTATCCCAATCTGGGTTTCCTCACGATAAAATTGAACAAATTTACGATAGAATTGCAGAATTGGAAGAACTGGATCGCCAAAAAAGCCTTCAACAAGCTGTACAGCGAGAACAGGCTTTAGAGGATTCTGAAGCAGAGGCTTTTGACTTGATTGACTCTGCAGAAGTTGCAATAGCTTCTGGGGAAATCGAGAAGGCGATCGGTTTTTACGAAGAGGCGGTACCGAAGCTTGCCATGGTTGGTTATTCAACCGATTTTATCAAGGAGAAAATTGATGATTTGAAGCGAAAGGTGAAGCCTGCGACAATAACCAAGGGAGTGACGAAACCAGTGGCTATTTCTTCACCTGAAGCTAAGCCAATGAAGCCAATTCGTCCCTCCCAACGTAAAGCGCCTGTTAAACCAGCAGGAGTAACTCCTCCGAAACCGGTAATGGATTCCATGGAAAAGCCAGCCCCAGTACAACCATCCCCCGATAAACAACCTGAACTGGAAAGTAAGGTTGAAAAAATAGACGCATTCAAGACTTCTAGGAATAAGGTCGAGGAGCTTGAAGATCGTGCCTTCAAGTTAATTGATGAAGCGAAAGTCTTAACAGAGAATGAGGAATATAGGGAAGCTCTAAGCACTTATACCATCGTCAAGAACCTTTTACGAAATGCAGGTTGGGATGAAGAGCAAATAGAACCTATCCTGATCCAGGAAAAACTCGTGCAAGAGATAATTGAAGAGAAGGTAAAGAAAGCAACAGCACCTGTAGATGCAATCACGTCCGAACTTCCTGCGGGCGCTGATGTTCCCACGATGGTTCGCCAGAAGCTTGATCTTTACTTGGATCAAGATGCCCGGATGAGGGAATACAAGAAAAAACAATTGAGCCGGCAGGAAACCGAAGCCAAGGCGTTCGATTTAATTGATGAAGCAAAAAGACTGTACGAATTCAGGGATATTGACAAGGATTACCTTGGTGCAATCAAGCTATACCAACAGGCACTACAAATTCTTCAACGAATGGGTTGGTCAGAGCAAGTTGGTTATATACAAGAAGAGGTTACCAGGTTACGACAATTGCATGCAAATAAAGTGCAATTACAAACAATTGAGAAGGAAGAAAAAGCCAGGGCAAAGCAGTTAGTTGAACAACAGAAATTCAAGGAGGAACAAAGGAAGAAAACCATGGAAGGTGATATCGTGTCCATCTCTTCAATTCTTGAAACGATCGATGAGAAGGAGAAGGAGAAGAAAAAGGAAGCCGAAGAACAATCCATCAAGCAAAAACTCCTCCAAGAAAAACGAATGAAAACTATCGTTGCAAAAAAATCAGGGGGAAAATCACTCGATTCCCTAAAGGACTTACTTTTTGGAGACCACGATGCCAAGAAACGCGAGGCGGAAATTGCCAAGAAGTTGAAGGAAGAAGAGGATTTCCTTCGCAGGACATCGAAGAAGTTCTTCGATATGAAAAAGGAATTAAGCAAGAAGAAAAAGTCTTCCGATGATAATGTTGAAGAAATCGTTGATATCGTGCATGAGGAAGTCATGAAACGATCCAAGCCAAAGGAAACGAGCCCCGTTCATGTCATGGACCTGCGAAAAAAGCAGGAGATGGAAATGGCAGCAGAAAAAAAGGAGAGGGAAGATGCAGTTAGTGACGTTATGGGTATCCTTGAAAATTTAAAAGAAAAGGAACCTCAAGGTGCTTCCAAGAATGATCGCGGGGAACGGAAGGAAAAAGGCATACAAGACGAGGAACTCAAGAGCATGTTGGAAGACCTTGAGAAGAAAAACAAGCAATGAGCGATTAGCAGAATGATTTTATTCCCCAAGCTCATATAAAAGTACATCAAGCGCTTGAGAGCAATGATGCACCATGGCAAAAAAGAAAAGCGATAATGGGAAAAAGGATGATTCCAATACCGAAAAAGCAGATGTACCTGCAATTCCAAACGAAAAATGGGATATAACTCTAGTCTTGGATGAAATCACGCAGGAGATTGAAATTATCGACGTGGAAAAGCTCTTTAGTGCATATTTAACCGTCAGAAGGAAATTTTTTGATGATTTGTTGAGTAGGATCACTGGAATCAAGCATTACACGGTTGGAAAAGGCATTGACAAGGTTATTGGCGTCGATGGAGAAGATTGGACAAAAAATCCATGGGTCTTGATCATGGCTAGGGATGTGAAAGACGGGGCTGTATTCTGGTTGCTTTTCAAGCGCGAACAAAACCTCTCTGGCACATTGGTTGGAGTAGGTCCAAGTGAATTTCTCGGTGCACTTGTCAGGCTATTTCCCGAAGATGTTGAAGCTAGAAATGAATACATCAAGAAAATACTCATTTGGCTCACGATAGAACCGGGCAAATGGCAAAATATTGGTGTATTCATTCCAAATTGGTTTTAGGGGGAGAGGTTACCATGGAGGAAGAATTCAAGGAATTGAAAACACTTGTTAAAGAAAAGTTCAAGCAGGTTGAGATGCCCGTAAAGGATCAATATAATTTAATCATCCGGGAGGAACTGGTTCACGAGGAAACTGGAGAGAGAAATTACGAGATCGGGGTCGGAAAGACGATGAAATTTCCCAATAAAATCTCCATTAACGGGAAAATCTATCGGAGTAACGAGCTCGATGAGATCAAGGATGGCTCTGTCATTATCACAATCAAGAACATCTCAAAGAATGATGACAGGCACGAAGTCCTACTTGTCGAAGTCCCAAAAGCCTTGATCCTCGCCATAGATCAAGCATCTTGGGATGGAAAGTTAAAAGAAATCAAGGATCTAATCGATGTAATCAACAATTTTGATCCATCGAAGACCATGTTTTCGCCCTTATAAGGGTCTAAAAATATCCTAACCAAGACCATTTCCCCGTTGTCTGGTTCTTGATGTACACGGAGACGATATTGGTTGTACCCGTTGGTGTCTTACTCTCTATGGTTACGGTGGCGAGCTCGTACTCGAAATCGCACAAGTCACACTTGAGATGATAAATCTCTGCATGCTCACCGGAGGGATCGGACATTGAGTGAGAGATAATCCCTTCAGTTTCTTTTATTACGGTGATCTTTTCTGCGTCATCCTGCTGGCAATTGATGCATTGGGTTAAATCGATCTCAACTGAACCGCGACCGCTCGGGGCATGCACGCTAGCGGCAAGAGGCAATTCTATTAGCTTTTTCACCATGTGTTTCACTATTGTGGCTCTTATACAAGATAGATGAATCAGGTGCTATATTAAGTACACCATTTCACGCTAAAAGTTGTGGTTATCCGCTCAATCTGATTCTTCATTACCTGCTTTTGAACTGCTATTACCTGATTCCTGCGGTTCACCATTACCTGCCCTGTCTTCCTTTTTTTCAACGTATTCCCTTGTTGTATCAATCTGCACCGGATCCGGTTCACTATCAGGTGGCTTGAAACTATCCTTTCTTGGGATTTCCTTGAGGGGGAAATCATCTGGGATTTCAATTTTCACGTCCCCCACCTCGATGAATTGCGGGTCATCACCTTGAAGATTGGTTCCTATCGAAGGTGGTTCATCCGCAATCTCCTTGGCATCTTCCCTTTCTTCTTGGGGTTCAGTGAATTGTTCTTGCAAATCCCCGGATGATGCTGGAGCAGGCAGGTCTTGGATTTCTGGTTCCGTGTAAACCGTCTCGTTTTCCACATGTTGCTCACGTTCTTCCATGACCGTCTTGGATACATTTTGTTGGAAGGGGGTGGCGGGCATGCCCGCATCTAATTCTTCCTCGGCGATTTTGTCATCAATCCGTTCAACCCGTTCCATAAGCTTGTTGGCTTTGTTCGTGATCATCCTAGCGACATCTTTTTTCAATCCAGGGGTTTTCTTGGCAAAAAGCAGGCAGTATTCGATGATATCAAGCCAGGTCTTTCTTGCACTTTTCCACATGTCATTTTTCTCGTACAAGTGTGCCTTCTTTATTTCTTCCTGGATGATCTGGTTGAACTTTTTTAAAGACATGATGATTCTACCTTTTCTACGATGTTCATAATTTAAAATATTTTGAGGCCATTATTTGATCATCGATTAAATGAGGTCCTTACAGCATGAATTCAAAAAAGATGAACGTTGGTATGCTTGGATACGCCTTCATGGGCAAGGTGCATTCAAACGGCTACCGGCAAATGCCCAGGTTCTTTTTTCCCCCTCCAGCAGTACCTGTCCTAAAATGCATTTGTGGTAGAAAAGAGGAAAAAGTGAAAATGGCAATGGAAATGCTGGGATGGGAAGAATATACTACAGATTGGCAAGATTTGGTAAGACGAGATGATATTGATATATTCGATAATTCCGGTCCGAATAATATTCACAAGGAACCAGTCATCGCGGCAGCTGAAGCAGGAAAGCATATTCTGTGTGAGAAGCCACTAGCCATGAATGAGGATGACGCACGTGATATGGCAACCGCTGTTAAAAAAGCAGGCGTGAAGGCCATGGTTGGTTTCAATTACAGGCGAGTTCCTGCCATCATGCTTGCAAGAAAATTGATAGAAGATGGTTACATTGGCAAGGTTTACCACTACCGAGCAACATACCTCCAAGATTGGATAATGGATCCCGAATTCCCGCTTGTCTGGCGCCTGAAAAAAGATAGCGCGGGTTCTGGGCCCCATGGTGATTTGAACGCGCACATTCTAGACTTGAGCTTGATGCTAGTGGGAGAAATTTCCAAGGTGTGTGGAATGACGGAGACCTTCATAAAGGAGCGACCCGTGGTTGGTGCCAGTGGAGATCTTGGATCGGCAAAGGCTGATGGAAGCAAGATGGCGCCCGTTACGGTGGAGGATGCCGCAATTTTCATGGCAAAATTCAAGAACGGGGCCTTGGGAACCTTCGAAGCAACCAGGTTTGCCAAGGGCCGAAGGAATTTCAACCGGATAGAAATCAATGGTAGCAAAGGGTCAATCGTATTCAACTTGGAACGAATGAATGAATTGCAATTCTATTCAGAGGAAGATCCCAAGTTCGCCCAGGGTTTCAGGACGATCAATGTCACCGAAGGTGGCGGCGTGCATCCATACACGGATAAATGGTGGCCCGCAGGGCACATCATTGGATACGAGCACACCTTCACACATGAAATCTATGAATTAATGAGAGCGATCTCAGAGGATACCGACATATCGCCGAATTTCGAAGATGGCGTGTATAACAACAGGGTTCTTGATAAAGTGTTGGAAAGCGTCGAGAAGAAAACTTGGATCTCAATTTAAATTACCACACACCTGTTTTTTCATGAATTTCACCATCTTTTTTAGAGCGAGGCATGTGTAAGCTATATACGGTGAGAATCCCTTGGCAGATGGATACAATATCGAGGATGTCGTGATACTGATCGATGTATCACGGTCAATGATTAGACGGGATTTCAATCCATCCCGGATTCAAGTTCTCATGCGTGCGCTTTCCTCATTCATTCCAAGGAAATTTAAAATCGATGCAAGTGACAGGATCGGGTTGGTGACATTTGGATTGAAAGCCACGAAGCTCCACGATTTCTCCAATAATGCCCAAGTCCTTCTGGATGCCCTGAAAAAAATCAAATTCACAGGGGATTCTGACGTGGCGGATGGGTTAGCACTTTCCATGCAGATGCTGGTAACAGAGATGCGAAAAATTGGTGGAAAGGTGGTGAGAATCATCTTATTTTCCGACGACCGCCTCGGGCAAATGTCTAATAGATTGATAAAACTAGCGAATGCAGCCAAAGGACTTGGAATATTCATAGATTCATTGATATCCGCAATGCCGAAAGATGACGGGACCTATTCAGTCTTGAAAAACCTATCCTTGATAAGCGGGGGGGATTTCGCGTATTTCAATAACGAACAAGCCTTTCTCAAGGCTGCTATCGGCCTATCATCAAAAAAAGATTTAAATGACATTTCAGGTTACTGGGAATCCCAAGAAAGGGAGATGCATTCAGCACCATTATTATCAGAAATCGCGGTCGAATTAAAACGCCCGGATATGAGCGAAATACAAGAAATGATATCTAATCCAACAAAAATAAAATGTAACATCTGTTACAAGGCAGATGATGGTACAGGCCCTTCCTATGCAACCATGAGATATTGCCCTTCCTGTGGAAGACCAATGCACTTGAATTGTGCCGTTGAATGGTCAAAAAATTCGCCTGATGCTATGGAAGACGTGTTCCGCTGTCCCTTTTGCTACTTCCTTTTGAAGGTACCCTCATCATATAAAATTTTAGGCAAGAACCATTCCGAATCTCAACACGAGGTTGGAACCGCTAAATTCTCCAAGATACCTCGGGTACAAATTCCAGACATCCAAGGAAGTTGTGGTAATTGCCACGTGATCTTCCTTGGTAAGTACGATGTTTACAAGTGTAATAAATGTGGAACCTATTATCACGAGCCATGCGTGAAGAAAATTCATGAAAAATATCAAGCATGCCGCACGTGCGGTAGTCGGATTACTAACATCAAAGAAATTTTTCCAAATTAAGATTCTATCTTCCAATCAGGATCCTTCTTTAATAATTTCATGCCCGCTGTAAATTTCGTCGATATCTTTCACCAATCATAATCATAACTTGAGTATATTTTTTAGTAATCGTGGCAAATGAATACTCATCGAAACATTCCAGGAATGACCAGACTCATGACCATTTATAACAAGGGGGATTTCATTGGGAGCAGCAGGAAGAAAAAACTTGTTGGATTCCCTGGAAAGATAGAAAAAGTGGAAACACAAGCAAGCGGCAACGTGAAAGTGACTCTTGTTAGAGAAAATGATTCTAAAAAGACTTCAATGATTGCCATCCTCAAGCGCGTCGAGATCAATAACTATTCGTTGGATCAATACCTGGAAAAAGATAGACCGATGAATGTATTTGGTATTTCAGCAAAGTCCCATGCCATTTTTCCAGTCTGCTTCCTGGAAATATCATCTGATGGATCCCAGCACCGGATAGAGATAAAGGAGAATTCTGGATCATATCAATACGTGCTTGCACAACCAGGCCACGGTTCCCAAAAAGTGCTTGATGAGTGGAAATAAGATGCTCTGTGGTTTTACCTATGAAAGTCCGAACAAACCAACCCATTCACTTAAGGCGGTTTAGTTCACGACAAGAAATTTTAATCCTGCCTGCCATTCCTTTTTGAAAAAGCGCGAGTGAATCATTAAGCGAGTGAAAATGGAGGAAAAAAACACGTTTTACGTGACCACGCCAATCTATTACGTCAATGATAACCCTCATATCGGTCACGCATACACGACCATGGCTGCAGATATCATTGCCAGGTTTTATCGGCTGCTTGGCAGGGAAGTGTATTTTCTCACGGGCACTGACGAACACGGTGAGAAGCTTGAAATCGCTGCAGAAAACGCTGGGTTAGAACCAAAGGAATTCGTTGATAACGTGGTGAAAAAATTCCAGAACTTGTGGAAACTACTGGAAATTAGTAATGATGATTTCATCAGGACAACCGATACAAGGCACGTAGAATTCTGCAAGAAGATATTTCTCAAGATGAAAGAAAGGGGAGATATCTACAAGGGGTATTATGAGGGATTGTATTGTGTTGGTTGTGAATCCTTCATTCGCAAGGTCGACCTTGTTGATGGAAAATGTCCGCAACATGACCAAGCACCCAAATTGGTTAAGGAGGAAAGCTATTTTTTCAAGATGTCGAAATATCAAGAACCTTTGCTAGACTTCTACAAGAAGAACCCAGATTTCATTTCTCCCCCTTCGAAGCGAAAAGGAATAATGAACCTACTATCTGAAGGACTCAAGGATCTGAGTATTTCGAGAAAATCTATCTCATGGGGTATTCCCATTCCTGGAGATCCAGAGCACGTCATGTACGTGTGGATAGACGCATTATCCAATTACATCTCGGCATTGAAATACGGAAGTGACTTGTACAAGAAATTCTGGCCCGCGGATGTCCACTTGATAGGAAAGGATATCAAGTGGTTCCACATGGTGATATGGCCAACCATGCTGATGTCTGCGGGTTTACCCCTGCCAAGGAAGGTTTTTGCCCATGGCTTTTGGAACGTTGACGGGGTGAAAATGTCAAAAACATTGGGAAACGTGGTGGACCCCGTGGAGATGGTGAATCTGTACGGATTGGAATCTTTCAGGTATTATCTTTTCAAGAAAGCCCAGTTCGGTCAGGACAATGATTTTTCAGAGAGAGAGCTTGTCGACGTGCTTAATACTGAGCTGGCAGATGATCTTGGTAACTTGGTCAACAGGATAATCGTTCTTGTCCAAAAGTATTTCAAGGGTGAAATACACGTTCCTGAGGAAAGAACCACAGAGGAAGAACAAGTGGAGACCCGATTCAACATCGTTGAATCAATAATCGATCAATACAAGCAATTCAAATTTTCCAAGGTGCTAAAGCAATGTTGGAAACTTCTCCGATGGATGAATAAATACATCAGTGAGACGGAACCTTGGGTTATCCATAAGCAAGGCGATATGGAAAGATTGAAAAATGTCCTGTACATTTTGCTTGAAGGTATACGCATTATTGCTATTTTCTTCAAACCAGTTCTACCCGGCACCTCCAAGAAGATATTAACAGCATTAAACTTGCCCCCTCAGGACCTATCACGTGCAACCTGGAGGAACAAGCATGGGTACAAGGACGGAATGACGTTAGCTAAGAAAAAACTCATCTTATTTAACAAGATGGAGTATTCCGAAAAACGTGAAAAGGAAATGGATGAACCAAAGATTAAGGATGCAAAACCCGAGATTACATTTGATATCTTTTCGAAAATTGACATGAGATCCGCAGAAATAGTTTCCGCGGAAGCATTTCCAGATTCCAGCAAGTTAGTCAAGTTAGAGGTTGAATGTGGTCCAGAAACTAGGACGGTGGTAGCAGGTATTGCAAAATACTATTCATTAGATGAATTGGAAGGAAAAACCGTAATCATGGTGGTCAATCTGAAACCAAGGAAGATCCATGGCGTTCTCTCCGAGGCCATGTTGCTTGCTGTAGACGTGGATAATGAGCCATTTTTGCTCGTTCCAGATAAAGCCGTGGAATCGGGATTCCCCGTGCTTTGATTACCTTATAGTGAAGGTACGGACCAAAAACCAATTCAATACTTATTTCAACATACCGTGTATTAACAAGCACTAGAAATCAAGAAAGGATATTCTACTTCACCAAGCAGGTAACGTGAAAATGCATAAACCCGATCATCGACACGTAACCCTTTTCCTGCTCGTATGCGTGTCAGGTTTTTTGAATATTGCGATTCTAAATGGACAAGGTGGAATGCAACGCCAGTACCACGAGCTTGAGAACCTGCAACACGGCACGCGTGAGAGCATTGTGCAGGAGGTTCCCGAGTGGGATGAGATCATGCATACCACATTCGTCATTGACCAGCAAGAAGAACCAAGTTCGCATTACACGGCAGATACCGGCTTGATTGTATCCGATGTCAATACAGATTTCTATCCTGGTAATTCGACCAATGCAACAAACATGAATCCAAGGATGTATATTCATTATATCGAGAGCCTGAATGTCAGCTGTCCTGATGTTGGTGCTGCAAGCGGTTCAGGATTCACGGTTAATTATACAAGTTCCGTGGCCAACGCGACAAATTTCAATTACGTGAAGGTATATAATGAGAATTATTCACGAATATACCTGCCATCTAATGCTTCAGCACTGAATGGCGAGCACGCAGTTGACATCGAGCCAGAGAACATGTATTTCAACCTTTCAAACGCGGTTGAATTGCTTGAAAACCGTTCAATCTACGATGGAGCGTCCTATCTATTCGAATTCAATGTGTCCTACGAAGTATCTTTCAATACTTGGGAGATGGGTGTTGATAACCCGCCGTTCATCTTGCAGAATTTAACTGCAACTTCAGTGGTAAATTACACGCAGACTATCGAGCTATATAGTTTCAGGGAAATTAATCTCACCCTATTCTATGTTCCAGTGGAAGGAGATCTTCTCATCAATCCACGGTTTTTCATTAATGGCATTGAGCTCGATTCCTCTATCGAGAATAATTTCTCAGGTTTGGGCTTGCCAGCGTGGAAGATAACCGCTCCAAACGCAAGTACCAAGATTTCAACTGGAAATGATATATTATCCGTTGAATTCGGAATCAACACCACGATAGGTTTTGTGGACGTGTATAATGAACGATGGACCAAAGATATGATAATCAGGGACGTCGACGTGCGCGCGCGAACCTTTTCCATTGAGATTTTGGAGGGATCTGAGACCTACTTGGTGGAGAGGGTCGAGTTTAACATGACGGATATGGATTTTCGATATGTAATCGACCATAGGACGCTGGCAGCATCAACACCCGAAGCTGCAGTCGCTGTATCAAACAACACGTATTCATTCTATGATGAAGAGCTCGATTTCCAGCTTGTATTTAGGCCCAATGGCACGAGATTCAAGGTGGGACGGATTCAAAAAGCCACGGGAAAGGTTGAAGCAACCTTGTATTACCGGACGGCGAATGAGTTCACCTTGCGGGTTCTTGATGAGCTCAGGAATCCGATCCGGGGTGCTAAAATCACGTTATTCTATGAAAACGAGACGATTCGTTTCGGCACTCTCATGGCAGCAAGTAATCCAATCCATTATCCCGAAAAGGAAACAGGATGGCTCGGAACCTTGAAATACTATAACATGCCACCTGGGAAATACATTGCTTCAGTGACCAATGATGGTGAATTCGTGAAAATGTTTAATTTCACCATAGATGATCATGGAACAGAAAACTCCTTTGATATCGTCACGGGGGTGCCATATCAGCCCACTTTACTCATCGCGTGGTGTTGCATCTTCGGTGTAATTGCGCTCATTGGCATTATCTATATCAAGAAGCAGTGAACAGGAACTGCGGTATGTCCATGAGCAATTCCCCACTCCCACTTTCTTGTCTCATGAATCGTGAAGATTTTGCATGCGTTCCCAGCCAGCATTCTTATTCCATCACTTCCTTTAGAGCTTGATAGCAATGGCCGGTGAAGATCTGGAGAAATTGCTAAAGATCATGAAGACGAAGCCCCGTGGGGTGGCAATCTTCGGTCCTTCAGCAAAGCGCGGTTTTTACTGGATAAAATCCTTGATCAACTTGAATTACGATGGTTACATAGTTCCCATTCATCCACGCTTGAAGACAGCCGTGGGATTCACCTGTTACAAGCGATTGGATGAAGTACCCATGAAAATCAAGACAGATTATGCTATAATCGCTGTTCCAAGGAAAGTGGTGCCTGAAGTCTTGTGGCAATGCATCAAGCGGCACGTGAATGTTGCCACCATCTTTACTTCCGGGTATTCGGAGACCGATCCAGTCAAGGGAAAAAAGGCTGAACAGGAATTGCTTGATATCTTGGAGGAAGGTGAGCGGGTACATGGTCACCGGTTGCGAGTGCTTGGACCTAATTGCATTGGAGCATATTATCCAGAGTTTGGCCTTGGATTCAGGACAGATCTTGCCAAAGAACATGGACCGGTGGGAATTGTGAGCCAATCTGGAGGCTTGGCCATTAATATTGCACTCAGGGGCAAGATGCTTGGTATCAAGTTCTCGAATGTGGTATCCGTGGGAAATTCCATCGACTTGGGACCTGCAGAATTGTTGAAATTGATGGAAATTGATGGAAGCACGAAATACATAGGATGTTATTTCGAATCATTGGGTAAAAGTCAATTAGCAGGCAGGAGGTTGTATGCAATCCTGCAAGAAATAACCAAGAAAAAACCCGTGCTTATCTGGAGGGGTGGAAGGACAGCACGGGGTTCCGAGGCAGCCTCGAGTCACACGGGAGCCCTCAAGACCTCGGGAAAGATTTTCAACGCGTTCATCCAACAGACAGGTATCATACCCGTGCATTCCTTCGAGGAGATGATGGACACCTTGCTGGCATTCCAAATGGTTAAAGGTCATTCTGGCAAAAATATTGCCATGATCTCCATTTCAGGTGGCTCAGGTGTAACTGCAACCGATGACATCATCGAGTATGGCTTGGAGCTTCCCGCCTTGAGCAAGGATACTCAAGAAAAGATCGCCAAGATCACCTTCACTGATGTTGGAATGAGCGTGAAAAACCCGGTGGATCTCGGTGCATCCTATTACGGGTTTTCCGTGATATCGAAATCCATCAAGGCAATCCTGCAAGATCCCAAGATAGACATCCTGTTCATGGAAATATCAGCCCACTATATCTATAATGCAACCGTGCTAGCATATGATGATTTTCCACGCTTGTACTTCAAGGAAGTGCTAAAGGCGATGAAAAATGCCAAACGGGAGACACGAAAACCCATCTTCGTTATCATGCCAGAGATCGCCTACGAGAGAGAAACCCTTACTGATCGTCACCTGTTCCTTGATAACAACATTCCCGTGTTCCCAACCGTGGAAAGAGCCACGCTGGCATTGTCAAACTTGATTTCTGGCACGAAACGCCTGGAATGAGTACCACATCCGTCATCCGATTCGCTTATTACAAGGTGATGTATTACTTGACGTGAGATCATGGCATCAGAAGATATCCTCGTGTTCCTAGCCGTGGACAAGGAATTCACATCCATGGATGCGATCATCAAGTCCCTTGCGGATTTTTTCCAATTGAAAGCATCAAAAGATCCAACTGATAGGTTCAACGTGGTCTTTTTCTTGGACCAAGGACCGGTATTCTTGGAAGACTTCACCTTTCAATACCAGCTCCTTGTCGATAAATTGAACGAAAACAAGGACAAGGTGGCGAAACCCAACTTGGAAGGGGGTCTCTTCATCGCGCTCACCTTCATCCTTGATATCTACAAGCTCGTTTCCGGGAAATACTTCAGGATCTTGGTAATACGCGATGCCTCTATGCCACCCATCACCAAGGATTTCCTGGTGAATGGACTACTCGATAAGGTTTCACAAATGCCTGTTTTCCTCGATTTCATCGACGTGGGCGTGTACCAGGATGATGACGAGCAAAAAATCCTGAACATGATCAATACCAGCAGGGGTGGAGAGCTCATGTACGTGACCACTTTCCAGGAGCTGGAAGATGCCTTGAAACGACAAGCAGAAAAGAAAGAAATCGAAGTTGGCTTGTGGGACAAGGGACCAAACTTTGATATGGAATACGAGCACAAGCGTTTTTTTGAAGATCTTGCCTCTGACCTTCAACCCGTTGAGCAGGTTACAGGGGATATGAAATGCACCGTGTGCTTCCAGTCAACGTCGCCTGTATGTGGTACGGACGCCCTGGTGCAATGCCCGGCTTGCAAGACACCGTTCCACGATTGTTGCTTGGTGAGCTGGGCGGAGCAATCCAATATTGGCATAGGGCATGTATTCAGGTGTCCCATCTGCTTTTACCTGATAGACCTGCCAGAGTTCCTGGTGCAAGATATACTGAACGGGAAGGAGGAAAGCTACGAGGGATTCGAATCTTTCCTCGAGGAAATCGATCAAGATGCCCTCCTCATGGAACGCGACAAAAAACGGGAACTAGACTTGGTGCAAAAGGAATTAGATTTCTAAGACAAGAGCACGAAGCATGCCACTACTGAGAAATGAAAACCCCTTAAAGAAAGGAATGACAAGACATGCCAGTTCACGCCATTGAAACCAGGTACAGGACCAATGAGATGTACGCGCTATTCACCGAGGAATACAAGCTGCAAAAGTGGTTGGATGTTGAAATTGCCCTGATCAAGGCACACGTGAAACTCGGGAATATCCCCCCGGATGCTGTGGATGAAGTTGCACGGAAGGGAAAGACATCCATCGTGACACTACAACGGGTCAAGGAAATCGAACGGGAAATCCACCATGATATCATGGCCATGGTGAAAGGATTTGCAGAACAATGCGAGGGTGACACGGGGAAATACATTCACCTGGGGGCCACGAGTTATGATATCGTGGATACCGCATGGGCACTTATATTCAAGGATGCTCTTTCGCTCTTGGAGAAACGGCTGAAAACCTTGCTGGAAATTCTCACCTCACACGCCACGAGCAAGAGGGAACTGGTATGCGTGGGAAGAACTCATGGCCAGCATGCTATTCCAACGACTTATGGAATGAAATTTGCCAATTGGGCAGACGAGTTTGCCAGGCACCTTGCCCGCCTCCAAGATATCAAGGTTCGGGACGTGGTCGGCAAGTTCGGGGGGGCCGTCGGGACCATGGCTAGTCATGTTTCCAGCGGGATTCAATTACAGCGGTACATCATGGACGAGCTCGGACTAATCCCGAACTTGATCTCGACCCAGATCGTGCACAGGGACAGGCACGCCGAGATCATGTTTTGGACGGCGCTGGTGGCAAGCACCATTTCGAAGATAGCCAAGGAAATAAGGGATCTGCAACGCAACGAGCTTGCTGAAATGTTCGAACCATTTGCCAAGAAACAAGTAGGATCTTCAACCATGGCTTCCAAGCGCAACCCCCACAAGAGCGAGAGATTATGCGGCTTGTATCGCCTCTTGGCAGCACACGTGATGCCTGCCATGGAAAATAATGCACTCATCGAGCACGAGCGGGATCTCACGAACTCATCCGTGGAACGCATCATGTTCCCAGAGAATTTCATCCTGCTGGATTTCATGCTGGTGCAATTCACGTCAATCCTACAAGGCATCGAGATCAACAAGGCGGGAATTAGGAAAAATCTCGAACTCACAAAAGGAGCCATCATGTCGGAATACGTTATGGTGGAATTGGTGGGAAAGGGCATGAGCAGGCAGGAAGCTCACGAGGTATTGAGGCAAGTTGCCATCCGCTGCAGGCAAGAGGGGATCTCATTCAAGCAAGGAATCCAGGAAGATAATAGGGTGGGGACCTATTTCAAGAGTAACGAAATTGATGACCTGTTTGACCCGTCAAGATACATTGGAGCAGCACCCGAGCTGGTCGATAGAACCGTTGCTTCAATCAGGGACAAGTGGTTGAAGGATGAATGACGAAAGATCAAGGGAACGAGCGGCGAGGGATCCGCATATGGATTACCAGTCCCTCGGGGCATCATCCCAAAAGGAGGACGTGCATGCTGCCATCAAGGATTCGGGTTCAGGTGGCGGGCTCTTCCCCGGGGCATTTTGCAAGGTCATTCCTGATATGCTAACCGGAGATGATGAGTCCTGCTTGATCTTCCACGCGGATGGGGCAGGTACGAAAAGCATCATTGCTTACTTGCGATGGCGAGAATCGGGTGATCCTGCTGTGTTTCAAGGCATCTCGCAGGATGCACTGGTCATGAATATCGATGATATTGCCTGCACTGGATTGGTGGACTCATTCATCGTTTCCAATACAATCGGCAGGAACAAGTTCCTCGTGGATGCCAATGTCATCGCGGCGGTGATACGCGGATATGAAACCATGGCCGCCATGCTGGAACCGCACGGGATACACGTGCACTCCTGCGGGGGGGAGACGGCAGATGTTGGTGATCTCGTCCGGACCATCATCATCGATTCCACCGTGATGTCAAGGGGAAAGCGAAGTGATATCATCGATGCATCCAATGTGGTACCAGGCGACGTGATGGTTGGCTTGTCAAGCACCGGTCAGGCGAGTTACGAGCCCATGGCGAATAGCGGGATTTCCTCCAATGGTATCACGCTCGCCCGGCATGCGGTGCTCGAGCATGGGTATGCTGAAACATACCCCGAGATCTTGGACCCCCATGTTGATGCAAGCATGGCATACCAGGGAAGATTTCACCTTGATGATCCACTCCCCGGGGAGGACATGACCATCGCTGATGCGTTACTCTCACCGACAAGGACATATACTCCCATCTTGAAACGTTTGCTATATGGGGATGATGCATCAACCCGGATCCAAGACGTGGTGCACGGGATCATCCATGTAACCGGGGGCGGCCAAACAAAGTGCTTGAACTTCGGCAAGGGAATCAGGTATGTCAAGGATGACTTGTTCGAGACGCCCCGCGTTTTCAGGCTGATCAAGGAAGAGGGAAACGTCGAATGGGAGGAAATGTACAGGGTATTCAACATGGGCCACCGGATGGAAATCGCTTGCACGCCCGATTTCGCTCCCAAGGTGATCGCAGCCAGCAAGTCCTTCGGCGTGGAAGCCAAGGTGATCGGAAGGGTGGAGGAATCAACAAACCCTGGGAAAAACGAGCTCGTGATCTCCAGCCCTGCCGGGGAGATCTCGTATGGTCCATAATTAGGTTACCATGGTGCCATGGCTCTTGACGCAGGATGCCCAGCCGATTTGCTAAAATATTCGTGTTTTTAACATTGCATCTCATGGTACTAGTACCGAATAATGATCGTCAACATGCAACAACCTCGCGATGGGAATTACCTGCTTATCGTGGATATCGATGGCACCATCAACGAGATGGGACAGAAATTCGACCATGCTCGCGTTCGGGACATTCCTCCCATGGAAGCTGCCAAGGAGGTGCTACGCGCGTTCTTGAAACGTGGATCGACCATAGTATATCTCACCGGGCGAAATGAGGTCGAATACAAAAACGAGACCTTGGATTGGTTGGCACGCCATGGATTCCCAGGTGGGGAGGCGGTCGTGTTCTACTCCAAGAAATACGGGGCGTGGACGTGGAAATCCTACATCAGCTTCAAGCTTTCGGAAATCGCCAAGCTCGAGCGTGATAATGAAAACCAGGAAATATTGATCCTCGATGATAATGATTCCATCCTGCGCGCGGCGGTGAAAGAAGGCAGGAAGGGGTTCAAGATCCGGTCACCACGGGATTGGCACGAGCTGAAGGCACGCTTCATCAACCAAGCATCCCTGTTTTGACGCGTGACAGCTTTCTTGAATGGAACCAATTTAAAAAGCCGTGAGCCAGCACTTTCCTCCACGGCGTGCTGACATCAGGCTTGGATGGCATGTTCCATCAAAGGGCATGGGAAAGAGATTCATCGCCTGGCACCTGGTCGTTCCCCCCCAAGATACACCTGAAGTATCTTGCCCGCTCAACGAAACCCACCGACTCGTAGCACTTGATCGCCGTATCATTCACGTCGTGAACGAACAAGCCAACCCTCGGGCAATCACGTGCCAACAGGTGTTGGAGGAAGCGTTGGAGTAATAACTTGCAATACCCCCTGTTCCTGAATTTCTTTGCAACTTTCACCCCCGCGATGACGGCTTCTTGAACCTTTACAGGGAGCTTGGAAAAGTTATCATAGACCGATGCAATGATGGAACGAGGTTCATTCCCGTTCCCGTGCTCTTTCCCGTTCCCAACTGCCCTTTCCCTCATGCTCCCGGTCGTGCTTGCATTTGGCATGTTGCCACCATTACCGCTTTCCTGCAATACGAGTCCATCAAACCCATCCAGCAATGCCAACGTTCGACTCGTCACGGGAAAGGCGTAAAACTTGACAATGGAATCCACGGGCAAGTTCCTGAACCCGGTGAATGATATCGCCATGTCCGGTGCATCCGGAAACGATTCGGCGCGTGATGGCACCCATTCCAAGTAACGGTATTCCACCGTCGGGTTGACGTGCAGGTGGTTCTCGAAAAACCCGACAAGATGGATGGGAATGTACTGGATGATGCAAGGTTCGCTTGGCTCCAAGCAGGGAAGGAATGCTTCGAGCATTTTTTCATCGCCAAGAAATGCCATGCGCACGTGCTGCAGCCTGGAATAGTCAACGTGAATGCATCCAACGGGAATTCCCCCCTGGTACTCGCTGGCGAAAAAGAACCGCTCGAAACGGCTCGCGTGCATGGCGCGCACGAGCAACGGGGATGCTCTTAACGGATCCTCCAGCAAGATGCTCGCATGCGTGGCATGTTCCGGGAGCCACAACTCCCCGGGTTTCATCGACTTGAAATGCACCATTCCATGACTTCACCATGCATGATCAGGATATGACACGGGGTGAAATTGGCGATGGGAAAAAAATTTAACCCATTGGCACTTATGAAAACCATGCATGGATCCGTTGTCTAGCCTGGATAAGATGCCCGGTTGCGGACCGGGAGATCGAGAGTTCGAATCTCTCCGGATCCATAATCCACCTTTTCACGCAAACGCCACGAATCCTGGTAACGCCACGAATCCTGGTAACGCCACGGGTGGTCTCGAATGGGTTGACTCTCGAAAAAGCAACTTCATTTCATTCATCTTTGGGCATGGTGGTTCACTTAACGCGCATGATGCAGGAATCGGCTTTTGGCTCTATCGGGACGGCATGGTTGCTCTTATAATAGATTTTGAAAAACATATAAAAACACCACGTGTTTTTGTATGGTAGCAAGAACGGAAGGAACGGGAAGGAATGGATCCATGTATTACACCTATTTCATTGGTCCTGCTGGTTCGGGAAAGTCGACTCTCACGTACGCGATTGCGGATTGGCTAAAAGTCACGAGCATGGAAAGCGAGATAAGCGATACCGTCAGTGTTGCTTGCGTGAACTTGGATCCAGGCGTGCGCTGGACACCCTATCCTCCAGATGTCGATGTCCGGGACTTCATTGATTACAACGAGGTTATGCGCACCTACCAGTTAGGCCCGAATGGCGCATTGGTGGCTGCAACCGATCTCATCATCACGTACATTGATGAAATCAAGGAGGAAATTCAGGATACTGGTGCTGATTACGTTTTCATTGATACACCAGGTCAAATCGAGCTATTTTCCTTCAGGGTGGCGGGTCCGAAGATCTGCAAGGAGCTCGGTGGTAAAAAAAAGGTAGTATGCTTCCTTTTCGAGCCAGGACTCGTGCTGGATCCTTCAGGTTTCATTAGCACGTTGCTGCTCTCATCTGCAGTTGAATATAGGTTCTTTCTCCCGCACCTGAACTTGTTATCGAAATCTGACATCCTCGATGAGGAAGAAATGGAACGCATCATCGGATGGTCTGAAAACTTCTCATCACTAAACACGGCAATCGACATGCAAGTTTCGGGCATGGAACGGGAGAAATCTCTTCGCATGTCGAAGTTATTCGAGGATCTGGGAACGATCTCTTCCCTGATCCCCGTGTCATCAAAAAGTTCAGCGGGTCTTGATGGCTTGTATGCAGAGCTCCAGCGGATATTTGCCGGCGGGGAAGATTTCGAGTCTGAAACGTGATTTCTCCCATCACACGGTACCGTGGCTTTCTCGTGCCACTACATGGATTGCCCGAGTTACTGACAAACTTCATTTATGCTAGGTTCATTCTAGACACGTGGCAGGACCGAGACCCGTGCAGGTGGCACGATCATGGGCAAAACAATCACCGAGAAAATATTGGCTACAAAGGCTGGCAAGGATGAGGTGGCACCGGGTGAATTCATCCTTGCGGGTATCGACGTGGCATTGGCAAATGACATCACCGCTCCCATTGCCATCAAGCAATTCAAGAGAATGGCTGGCAAGGTATTCAACAAGGATAAGATAGCCTTGGTCCTGGATCATTTCACCCCGAACAAGGATATAAAATCGGCGGAGCAATCATGTTTTATCAGGGAATTTGCCCGGGAGCAAGAGATCACGCATTTCTACGATACCGGCAAGGTGGGTATAGAGCATTGTCTCCTTCCAGAAAAAGGGATAGTGTACCCTGGTGCATTGATTGTTGGTGCCGATAGCCATACATGCACGTATGGGGGATTGGGAGCGTTTGCCACCGGCATGGGATCAACGGATATTGGATTTGCCATGGCTACTGGAAAAACGTGGTTGAAGGTTCCAGAAACCATCAAGATACACTACAGCGGGATGCTGGATGAGTGGGTTTCAGGTAAGGACGTCATTCTGTACACCATTGGCAAGATGGGAGTTGATGGTGCAACCTACAAGGTGATGGAATTCACCGGACCGGTAATTGAGAGTTTGGACATGGCGGGCAGGTTTACCATGTGTAACATGGCAATCGAGGCAGGAGCGAAAACTGGGATTATCAATCCCGATGAGATTACAATGGAATACATGAAGGGCAAGATTGCATCCCCTCCAGAAATGGTTACCAGTGATGAGGATGCGGCATACTCTCAATCCATCGAGATCAATTGCGATGCCCTTGAACCCCAAGTTGCCATGCCACATTTACCTGAAAACACGAAGCCCATCAGCGAGGTGAGGGCCATGCACGTGTTGGTGGACCAATCGGTGATCGGAAGTTGCACCAATGGCA
>WJJB01000364.1 GCA_014729935.1 Candidatus Bathyarchaeota archaeon
CTCCGATGGATTCCTCATCATCGCTGGAAGGGATGCCAGCTCCAATGAGGCCATCGTGTCGAAATACATGGATGAAAACGACCTTTTTTTCCATTCTGAGATTCCTGGTGCCCCCGTTGTGATCGTAAAAAATCATAAGAACCACTCGTGGGAGGATATCCCCGAAACCACGTTACATGAAGCAGCGATCTTTGGAACCGTGTACTCCCGTTCATGGAAGATGGGTGTCAGTTCAGCAGATATCTATTACGTTCACCCCGAGCAAGTGTCTAAATCACCAGAATCTGGAGAATTTCTTCCCAAGGGTTCATTCGTGATACGAGGTGAGAGAAATTTCTACCGGAACGTCCGCATGGAGATTGGTGTTGGAGTGAAGCTTGTACAAGGTGATATATCTCATGATCAGTTAGTTAAAGATGTCGATCTCAATGAAATTAATGAAATGATGGATGATATCGAAAATAATGTTAATGAATTGCAGGAGCTTCATCCAGTTATCATGGGAGGCCCGCTCAAGGTAATGGAACAGCAAGCATCGTATCACGTTAACTTGGTACCCTCACGGGGTGGAATGACAAAAGGAAAGATTGCCAGCAAGATCTCCAAAATGTTCATCCACCATCTAAACGAGCTAGTCCCCAAGTACAGATTTCAACTCAAGAATGAAGAGATCCAAAAGTGGATACCATCTGGAGAGTCCAGGGTAGATCAGGCTCGTGCAAGTTGAGTGTAAATTCCCTCTACTTGTTTTGCCACGTTTTTCCATGTTAGATTCTCTTGTTTTACCTTCCTGAAGCCCTCGTTGCCCATCTGTCTCGCTTTTTCCTCGTGACTAAGAACATCTATGATTGCATCAGCTAATCGTTTCGGATGGTCAAACTTAACTTGCCTTCCATGTATCCCATCGGTGAACAGATCACGCATTGCTGGGATATTGGAAGATATTACTGGTTTTCCAGCAGCCCATGCTTCCAGGTAGGCTATACCGTATGCTTCACTTCTGGATGGCATGGCTAGGACTTTGCACGCCCGCAGTGCTCCTAACTTTATTGGGTCGAGATATCCTGAGAGATTATCTGGGGTATAATTTGTTACGTATTTACTGTATCCTTCCAATTGGTGCATGAGAATTTTATATTGTTTGGTTGGAGGTCCGATCATGACAAAATGTGCTTGAGGGATTCTCTTTACCACACGCGGGATTGCCTTCAAGATGGTTATGGCCCCCTTTTCATAATTCTTGTACCCAATGAAAAGAACGATCAGTTTTTCCCTGGGAATCCGGGATGCTTGGTAAAACTTTGAAGTACCGTAATCCTTGATCTGGTGTAAATCCACACCCATCGTGATTTCATGAATCTTGGACGGTTCAATTCCTCGACGAATCAAGAATTTTTTTTCTGATGGGGAACAAGCTAGTATTTTAGAAAATTTTTGGAGCAAACTGATACTTGGATGCTTGTATCTCGGGTTTTCTCCATGGATAAACGGCGTGATGACACAAGGGATACTTTTTTCCATGCACGTGTGGAGAGCCACGTAAATATTAAAATATGGATAAAACGTCACATGTACAAGATCTGGTTCCTTGCATTGCAATGACTGGCGCAAATCACTCGAAAATGGCCCATATTCTAAATCATTCAGGGTAAAGCTACCATCTTCATCAATTTCCTTCATCACGATGTGGAATTCTTCCAAAATTTCAAGGGGTTCATGGTTGATGAGATTACGGAAAACTTTCACACCGTGTATCTCCTCACCTTCCTTTATCTTAATCACTTTTCCCTTGGGATCGTGGAAGGCCCTGAAATCCAACGCATTTGTCGTGTGAACCTCCACATCGTGTTTATCGTTCAATAATTCTGATAGTCGCATGAAGTAGAATTCTGCTCCAGAAATCGCCGGGAAGTAACGGGGGGGTACATGGATCAATTTCATAGTCATGGCCATTTATTTGGATCCCCAATATCAGGCCCGGATACCGAGAAACGTGATGGTTTTCAAAATAATGCCTGAAATTTCGGGATGGGTTCTCAAGGTGGTAAGAAATTCATCCAATTCCGATAATTCTTCCATATTCTTCTCGATAACAATACCGTATTTTCCCTGCGTGGAGCAACAATAATCTTTTACATCCAACAGCTTTTGTATTTCCCGGACGACTTTCAAGCTTGATCCATTCCTTCCCAAGGTAATGCATATAAAACCTTTTTTCATGGGTGTCTCCTCAATCATTTTTCTTTATGAAATCGCCCAATGTTGGCACGAATGAATCCTTTTTCTTGCTTTTCCATTCGAGATCATCAAGCTCTTCTGCTTCTTCCACTTTTTCGAGAAGCGTCACGTGATATTGCTTCTCTATCTTCCGGGCGAGCTGGTGGGTTGGACGAATTTTACCCGTTTCGATTTTCTGGATGAGACTATTTTTCTCGTTCAAAGATTGTGCAAAATCTTCCTGGGGCATATCACCACGTGCTTCTCTTACGATCGTGTCAAAATTTTCCACTAACCTGAAGCGGCTTGGTTTCCGGGTTCTATTTTTTCGCGGGGCCCCATGATAGGGTGGCTTACGAGTTTGATGGTGGGGGGGTGACGAGCTTTCCCGACGAGAGTGAATTTGCTTCTTCCTCGTGGAAATCGAGCTTTGTCGCCGTTCATGCACTCTTTCCCCCAAGTCCGAACAATTCTTGCACGAGAGAACCACTGCGCCTGCTACCCGAAGTTTTACCGGCCGTCCTTGGATAGGTTGGCCGCATATTTCACAATCCATTACCATGACCGCGTTTACATGAATGCTAAGAACAATACTAGGACAAGGACGATGATGACACCATAACTAAGGATATACTTGAGTATTTTCTTGTACCTTACTTTCTTTCGCATTTTCTTGTAATTCCTGCACTCGTAGGAGCAATAACCATCCGAGAACTCTGGTATCATCTTGAAGCAGATGCTGCAATGGCGGTGGGGAAATACCCGTTCCTTTTTTCCGGATTTCTTTTTTGATGGGCTCATTTAATTGTTACCGGTTGATAATATTCATTGCGTGAGTTTCACGTGTATTTCATCAAGTTCTTTATCGCTTATCGATGTGGCACTGGTTGGAAAGCTTAAACCATCATTTTCATGACGCGGGATCACGTGAACATGAAAATGATCTATAACTTGTCCAGCCGGGCTTCCTTGGTTGATTAAAACATTCAGGGCTTTACAAGGTAATTTTTCCTTGATGATAGATACCACGTTCGTGATCATTGCAAGAAGTTGATTGATAACCGTGCGAGGGGCCTTTTCCATGTCCTTGAAGTGCTCTCTCGGAACCACCAGTGTATGCCCGCGTGTTGCGGGATGAATATCAAGGAAAGCTATGGCTACTTCGGTCTCGTGGATCATGCGTGAGGGGATTTCACCCTTGATAATCTTGCAAAAAATGCATTCTTGAGGCATGGCTCATCCATCTTCCTTGGTTGCAATAAGAAATGTGGAGGGAATTCTTTTATTTTTTACCATGGGTAAAAGTGTCCAAGTTAACCGTTTTTTTCTTACCCATGTTTTTGAGGTTCTGTTCCATCCGTTTTTCCCTTGCCCTCTCCACGTGATAGTAAGCCTCGTCCCTTGTGTTCCTTGCCATTAATGCAACCACGTTTCCTGCCCTCTTGCGTCCAGTCCGCCCTCGGCGCTGGATAGTCCGGATCGCGCTTGGGACAATATCGTAAAGCACCACGAGATCACACTCGCCGATATCTAAACCCTCTTCAGCAACGCTCGTGGCGATAAGAACTTGGAAAACGCCATCCTTAAATTGTTGCAGGATTTCCTCCTGCTTCTTCTGGGTCATTCCCTTCATTCCCCCCCGTGATTGTTGTCCAACGAACGAGCTGACCTTCTCAATGCCTGAAGCCCGGAGGTGATTCGTGATGGCTTCCACCGTGATCCTGAAGTTTGCAAATACCATGATTCGTGAGTCGGGATTCGAATTAATGAAATCTTGGAGCATCCTCCCAAGATATTCGAGCTTGGGGTGAATCTTTCCATCCTCTACCAATCGCTTTATCTTTTCGTGGATGGATTGTCTCCTGGCAAGATCTATAAAGATATGAAGGGATTTCGAGCTTCTTTCCTTTCTGGCTTCCCGTTTGCACTTTTCGATGTATTTCAGGATTGCTTGCAATCCTTGCGTCTCGATTAGTTCCAAGCAATGGCTTATGCGCAAACCTACAGAGATCACCTTGATGATCGTGAATAATTGCTGCTTCTGGCTCATGTTGAATTCGTGGTTAAGTCTCATCCTTGCTTTTTTCATGATTTCAAGAAAATCCTTTCTTGTAATGTACTTGGTGTCCTTATTTTCAACGAAGTGTTTTTCCTTGATGAAATTTTTAACCTTTTTTAGTTCATCGTTCAAGATATCTATGATCTTCTTGAAATTGTCAGGGATGTCGATCTTGATCCACTTGAAATCAACATCTTGGATGTAAGGTAAAACATCACTATCTCGGTCGGTACGTACCTCAACATGCTGTATATACAAGTTTTGCTTGATTTCCTCTATCTTCTCTCGCTCGGAACCCGGCGATGCTGATAGCGCAAGCACGTGCGCTTTATCACCGGTTCCGATGTACTGGCGTGCGATGGTGGTATATGAATAATCTCCAACTGCCCTATGCGCTTCATCGAAAATAATAAGCAACACGTCGTGAAGGTCATAGAGATTTGCCCTCAGGTCATTTTCCAAAGTTTGTGGAGTCATGAATAAGATAGTTGCATCATTCCATGCTTTTTCCCGTTTTTCTTGTCCTACATCCCCCGTGAGTATCGCAAGCATATCATTATCAATATCAATGTAAGAGTTGAAAGAATGCTCGTGTTGTACTAC
>WJJB01000365.1 GCA_014729935.1 Candidatus Bathyarchaeota archaeon
CCATCACCTTGAGGATCATGGGTAACCTACCATCATCCCTTTCAGGTAGCTGGGTCGGAATATCATTGCTTCCAGAGCACGGGTGGATCTCAACCGATGGAGGTGCTTTATCTGCCCACCTGAGCTTGCACCCCAATATCTCTGCCTCCACCTGCAAATCAAATAAAATCGGTTGCCCATCTGGCGTGTACAATCGATTTACCTCGAGTAAGCATTCAAGAAGCTTGGTGCCATCCATTAGTATTTCCGTGGCAGTGTATTGCTTTAGGGATCCCGCATGAATCCCCGCAAATGGCACCCATGGAACCCTGTCGGCTTTCTTTCCTGAAAGCACCTTGAACAGGCGTTCTTTTCCATTCATCAAGATATACCTCCTTTTATCATGTCATCAATTCCTCCTATATTCGTTCGCATTTCTACGCTTGGCAACATTGATGCATGCGTCAATTTCCTTTATGATGGACTCATCATGTAATACAGGCTTTGCATAGTCAAGCAAGTGGTTCATTTTCTTGCGTGCAAGATCAATCAAGGTTGGATATCCCGAATCCTTCCACGTCGCACGTGAACCCCTGGTAAACAGCCGGGGAATGAATAATTCTTTTCGAAGGTTTTCCAGCGTGTGCCGGGATTTCAGAAAGGTCCTATCAGCGCTTGGTTGACATACATCATGGATTTGTTCAATTGCCAAGGTTTTCCCTGTTACTTCTATTCCTCGGGTTGCTCGATTTGCCATTCCAATCAATTCATCGTCCAACACCAATAATTCAAGGCTAGACGCCAAACCTGCTTCATAGGTGCCACCGCACGTGATATAATTGATTCCCGCCGATGTGGTGAATGCTAGGGATGCGAAGCGCTCGATACCATTTTGCATTCCAAATTGCATGGCATCAGTGATGCATCCAGGAGCCCTGGAAGGAATACCGTGATTTCTTGCAAGTTGCGCGGCAGCCACGGTCAATAAACTTGTCTCTATGGCCCCCCAAGATACATTTCCCGACACGGGATCCATCGGGCTATTGACTGCACCATAGACCACCGGTGTTCCTTTGCTGATCATTTGCGTTAACGTGATGGTTGCAAGAACTTCCGCATTGGTTTGAGCAAGCACGCCAGCAAGGGTCATGGGTGCGGTTGTGCCAGCAGTTGCCGCGGGTGCAATTATTGCAGGTTGTCCATGTTCAACAAATTCGATTAATCCATCAGTGAGGGTTCCCGGAAGTGCAAGTGGGCTCAGGGTGTTATAAAATGCAATCAAGCGTGGCTTTTCCTTGAGTTGATTCATTCCACCTGCAAGAATGCTTGCAATCTCCATCAAGTCCTTGCTGAATTGCCGCCCCCGGCAGCCGATTCCAAACGGTTTGCTGGTGTATCTTGCCCACTCCTTCAGTGCAAGACAATGCATGATTGAGTATGGGACATCATTTGGCCAGATATCCATTTGGGGGATGGAAATGCGTGGTAGGGATTCAACTATTTGGATCAAGTGCTTGAGATCTTCCATCGTCGCATCCCTTGGAATGCGAGGGTTGAGAGAATCGTGTATTTTGCTTGGTGAACCTTGGGTGGCAAACACTTGCGATCTTGTAGAAATTTCCACCCTGAAATCACCCGAGGGACCGTGGAGCTGAAACCTGCTTGGAACTGTTGTCAAGGCTGAAAGGACCAGATCGCGTGGGAGGTATACCATCTCGTGCTTCTTGTCCACGGATGCACCGTGATCTTCTAGAATATTAACTGCCTTAGTGGATTGCACCTTGATGCCCGTTTTCTCGAGGATTTCCATTGATGCATCATTAATGGCGCTGATTTCATCCCTCGATAGCACCTCTATCCGGGCAAGTCTCATGGCTCACGTCAAAAGGAAACCACGTGGAGTGCTTATTATTTTTCCGGTTTCTTCAAGAAAGGCCAAATGATTTCGAATGGCGATGGTTCGTGATTTGTTGAATGGTTCTTCGAAAGATGCCATGTCGCCTGGTAAAACAGGCTTTCTTCTAATGGCATCCAAGGACATGGGCATGGTTTCCTTCAATCCATTCATCAAGCGTGAATTTCTATCCTGAATGATCCTCACGATCTCGTCAAGAAGACCATTTAATTCATCATTTTCAAGTATCTTGTTAGAATGACTTAATAATGCACGATCCGCATCCAAGGATCTCAACATCCGGGTGGTTTCAAGGTAACTTGAAATTGAAGCATCTCGCGCTCCATACCACGGGCCCAGTCCAGGTACCCAAGTATCTATCATGAAGAGTATATCGTTTGGGATAACGTGAAAGCAGGAATGTCCCGCTGAATGACCTGGAGCGTGAATGATTTTCACTTGTTGACCAGTACTTGCATGTTTTATCTCCCCACCGGTAAATGTTTTCTCGATGGTTGATTCCTGGAGATGGTAATACTTCATGTATGTCAGGAAATCATCGTGAAGAATTTCCTGACCGTATAATTCAACCATGTCATTAAAAGAGATAATTGGATGCTTGTCCAACACATGACATTCCACCTGAGCTCCCGGGAAGCATCTAACCCCGGAAACATGGTCTTCGTGCCAATGGCTCAACAAGATCTTGTTGATGGTATGTTCCTTGGATATCTCTTGCATCACGCTTGGGGTTATGCCCGCATCTATCAGAATTTCCCCGACTAGCAGGGAGTTAGCACGTGGGTGTTTCTCGTCCCCATCACCAAGAAAGAAAAGCAAGGGATGGGTGCCATCACCGAGATCCTCGCGATTAATCATGCGGGAGCACTCCATCTGTTCATTACACGCGAATTTCGGGTATCATATCAGGAGTCGCAGGAGTACCTTGTGGAAGGTTCCCTTCTCCGTCTTGCGGATGTATCCACGCAATCGGTTGAGGATGAAATCTCGATTCAAGCCAATTCCATCCACGCGGATTGGTGGAAGGGAACTCCTGAAGGGAATTTCATCCATGAGATTCGCGAATAATTCAAGGGCGTCGTGTTTATCCTGCATGTCTCCATCTTTCAATTCCAACCGGCCCTTGACAGTTTAAATGAAATGCTCTTGGTCATGAACTATACTATCCCCATCATCCTTTACGAAACCAAAATGTTCCAGCAGCTCAACCAGTTTTTCCATCATCGGGCCCTTCTTCAACGCATCAGGCTTCTGCATGCCATTTTCTCCTGCCTTAAAGAGTTGCTTTACCAAATCAATTCCCTCTTGTTCCCACCTGGAACCGACATGCTGGATCAAGCCGTACAATGCCATGAGCAAACGATCATGGCTTTCCAAGGTAGCCTGTTGAAGTGTGTCTTGAAGATCATCAACCATATTCCATCAACTTTCAGCGTGATTACCTATAACCATTTTGAAATCAACGCCAATACAAGATAAAGCTTCCCCATCTACCGGGATAAGCGAAATCATCATGAACACGTGGAGCGGATATCATGGGTTTTTTTCTAAAGGAAGGGAGTTCGAGGCCGCGAGAAGCAACCTAAGAAATATCATGTTCCTTGAGGAATTCCATGATATCTGCTGCAGGACGGCGGTTTCGTAGTTTTTTAGCCATGAATTTCATGAATGAATCGACATGGTTGAAAAAAGCTTGGTATCCCTTGCAAAGGTGATTGATCTTGAATTTATCGAGGGTTCCATCGTCCAATTGAGACGCATCAACCCTATTTTTCAAGCAACCACCATTGCATGCGAATAACCACTTGCATGCTCTACATGCTCTTGGGAGATCTGTTTTCTTTCGTAACCCGAATTTCATCTGGTCACGGGATGCGATCAAGTTTATGAGCTGGTTGTCCATGATGTTGCCGCGTTTATCTACAACATTCACATAATGATCGCATGCATACAAGTCTCCATTATGCTCCAAGGCCATGGCATTTCCACATGTCTCCGCGAACACGCATAAACCCCCCGGTCGCCCCATCCAAGCCCCTAGAGTAACGTCAAATATTTGAACGAACACCGTTCCCACGTCATTCCGGACCCACTCATCGAAGATTTCGATGAGAAATTCGCCGTATTTACCTCCAGGAACCGAGCGATCTGTAATGGAGGGAAGTTCACGATTGTTCTCATCGAGATTACGTTCTATGATGGGGATGAATTGGATGAAATTTGCACCAATTTCGTCACGGAAAAACGTGTAGACTTCCAAGGGTTTTTCCACGTTACTAGCATTGACACACGTCAGCAGGTTGTATTCCACACGTGCTTTCTTCAGGAAATCAATTCCCTGCTTGACACGCTTGAAGGTTCCCTTGCCATGTGGATCCTTCCTGAATGCATCATGTAGTTTTGCAGGTCCATCGAGGCTCACTCCCACCAAAAAACCGTGTTCATGAAAAAACCGAGCCCACTCGGCATCAATCAAGGTTCCATTGGTTTGCACTGCATTCAAGATGCGCATGCCGGACTTGGCATAATGCTCTTGGTATTTCACTGCTTTTCTAAAGAAATCCAATCCCATGAGCAATGGTTCACCGCCCTGCCAACCAAAAACCACTTCTGGCACCTTTTGCGCGCGGATGTATTGCCTGGTGAATTCCTTGAGCACCCGGTCGCTCATC
>WJJB01000366.1 GCA_014729935.1 Candidatus Bathyarchaeota archaeon
GTATATCCTTGCTTGTTAAATCCAATGAAGCCGGTGATGCAAGCATATGCATCCCTTTCAATCACTTGGGCAACTTGTCTCTGGACCTTTCTTTTCGTGAAATCCATGATTGGGAGGGCGTTCCCGAATCGATTATCGGTGACAACTAATTGATCTGCTGGCAGGAACACGCTATCAAAGCCTTGGGAGGTGAGGAATTCCGCCATCATAAAAGTGCTAAGCTTCTCCCCGAATGACATGACATAATCCATCCGGAACTTTTCCATTCCATAATCGGAGATTTGCTCGCAGATTTCCTCCAAACTCCTTATCACGTTATTGATGAAATCTGCAGTGTTTTCCAAGTGAATGATCTTGCCCTTGAATAATTCCTTGTTAATTTCATCGTGAAGGGCTTTTAATTCAGATAATTTTTCCTTGTATTTTCCATTTGGTTCTGCGGCAGTATTAGCTGTATCTATCAGCTTGTCGGTAACTCCCGAAAAACCTGATGCAACGAACACGACATGATGATCTTTATGATCATTGATGATTCGAACGAGCTTCTCCATGGAATCCGCCTTGGTGAGGCAAGATCCACCTATTTTCATGACAATGATGGTGTCCTTCATGATTTCTCCTTCACGCTCTGGAATGATTACTACTAAGAACTTGGGGTTATTTTTGAATCTTGATCCTTCGAAATACCTCGCCATAGCAAACCAATGGGGGCGTAATTTTGAGTGGAATGGGAGCTCTAAAGTGCTAGCAAACCTTTCAAGTGATCTTGAACCCGCTTACCGAGCATGAAAACCATCAATCCAAAAAGCTGGAACAAGTAAAAGAGAGTTATACCAGGGTACGGGAACACGGAAAACTCCATGACGATGAATATCCAGATGGATAACCCAACCGCGAAAATCGTGAGAATCTTATGAAGGTTGATTCTCTCGGGATTTGAATACCTAGGATCGACCTGACACGTGTAATTCAAGTTGAAGGTCCTGGTGCGCCAGTACTTGATTCCCGCAACGGTAATTCCCAGGATCTCCCACGTTAGGGGAAACCCCATTATCAGTTCAAGCACGAGTGATAATTCAGGTTCTGCGTGGATAATGCCAAATATATCAAGCAAGAAATGAACCATTGCAGCAACAATGACAACGTGAATGAATATTTCCATCATGTATATGATGCCTTCGTAGGTTTTTTTCTGCTTGAGATTGAAATCCATCGTCTTGATATCCTGCCTGAACCTGAAGAGAATTTGCAGGATGCCAACACCCGCACTGAATCCCGAGGTGAAGTATGCTAAAATAAAAAGTAGGTGAGGCAGGAATTCTATCCAGTTGAGCATGGTTGCCATCGCCAAGAAGCCAGAGAGCGGGATCCACTCGCTTACAGTTGGGATTGCAATTATTGCCATGATGATGAAAATAACGATAATGGCTAATATCAGGAACATCAATCTCGTTTTCTGACTTGGAAAGCGCTTGAACAAGAGAGCAAACATCACTTCTAAGACAAGGGCAATGATGAATGCTATCAAGATGCTAGTTCCCGACATCGTGTTAGCAATCAGCATGATCCCTTATGTGCTTTTTCACATGAAAAATGGACTGCAGTAAGGTGTAATCAAGATCATTCAAGGTCGTGATGATGCGGGTGGCATGCACCGATGGATTCACACCACCACGTATTATCTGGATCCCTGGAATGCCAGCCCTGGATGCTGCAATCATATCGATCTCACTATCACCAATGAACGCGACTTCCCTATGGGGATGCTTCCTGCTCAATAAATTCCTTTTTTGCATTTTCCTGATGATATGGTTAATCCCCCAAGGTTCCGGTTTTGCCCGGAGCTGGTTATAATCTCCATCATTCAACGCGAGAATGAAATCAAAGTGCTTGGTTAATTCAAACCGGTCTAACTCGATCTTCGCCAACGGTTTAGGGGTGTTGCTATGTATCGCAAGCACCATCTCTTCAATTTGCTCCAAGCGTTCCAAGGCGGGTACCACATCTGGAAAGAGGGTTATTGTCCCCGCATCCATCAATCTTTTCCTCGTTTCCTCATCCTTCTCGTCAAAATATTTCCAAAAAGATAGGATATTCTTGACACCCCACCGTTCGAGAATGGATGGATGATCGCTTCCCGAATGCCATAGCTCCTTGATTTCTTCCTGCATTGGCATATCCACACCCGATATTTCCAGGGCGTGGCGCAAGATCATCTCGAAATCCACGCTTGACACGTCTACGAGTGTCATATCCAAGTCGAAAATCAATAGCATGGATCTTTTTCCCCCGGGAACCCATAACTCGACATAACAATTACTTAAGGAACGCGATCATACATTAAATTATTAACTCACCATCGAACGGGAGCACTCCATGGACCCCACGGGCATGATACAGCTTAAGGTTCCGAACTTCAATGACGCCGTTTTGAAGATTGTATTTTTCCACGCGGTGCAATCGGTTCCCATATTGACCTATGATTTCAAGGAGACAAGCTATAATTTTGACGAGCAATTGCTTTCTGGGATGATATCTGCTATACTCACGGTTTCGGAGGAAATCGACAAGGAACACACGAGCCTCCTGCGCAAGATCGACCAAACCAGGTACGATATCATTGTCGAGATGAAGGAAAATATTGGGATCGTGCTTTTCACATTAAAGCGGGAAAACGAGAGGATCCTACGAGATTTTGCAATTTACCTTTTGAGCGAGTTCGAGAAACGATACGGCAATTTCTTGGAGGAAAAAGGTATAGAGGCGTGCTTCGAGGAAAACATGTTCACCGAGTTCAAGGACATCATCCACCGGACCACGATGGTACCAATCACGCTCTCCTCAGGCATGTTTCCTAGCCTGCAAAAGCTCATTACGAGTTATGCTGAATTTAGCATCTTGATATGCGACAAGCTCATTTTCACGCCAATTTTCAAGCACACGGTTGAATATTTAACTCCGAACGAATTTTTGAACATATCAACGTTCCTTAGAGATACTTGCATTAATTCGACGCGTTTCTTGGAAAAAATAAGCAAATTCGGTGATTTTGACTCACAAATCATCAAGACAAAGAAGAGAACCATCCATATCTCGGATCTTGGCGAGTTTTTTTGCATCATCATGCACCGGCGGAGCATCACGAAAGCCAAATCCTCCATGGTTGACGAACTCTTGGATCACCTGCGAGGGATAGTTGCCAGGAACACGGTAACCTTGACCATCAGGCAAAAAACTTTGCTCTATGAATATATTGGGTTATTGAAGGACATGTTTCCTGCCACAGATGTGGTTGCTGTCCAAGACCTATTAATCAAGGGATTGAACGAATTTCAACTGGAAAATGGCATCAATTTGGAACGAATGGATGAGACAATACCATTCAAGGAGAAAAAAGAGATTCTCGTCAGGTTGGTTGATTACATGCTTCCAAGAGTGGAAGATTTATTGTCAAGTTCCGATAAACAAGGCGATGGAGATTTTTCTGGAAGAATCACCCAACTTCGGGAGGATATCGTTAATCATTATGAAAACCTTAGCCAATCCGTTAGGGAAACACTACAAAATTAGCACGTGGTGGCAAAGGCGTGAAATCATATCACTTCTTCCATGTGCTTCCAAATGCCAGGTTTGCCTATCATTTTCCCCACCGAGTAATATTTCCCATTGCAATACGCTATCGGATTCATTTTCGCCGGATCAGAAAAATCCACGAACTCCTTATTAACATCAACTGATACAATTTCAGCGAGGAAAATATCATGACTGCGAGAGATATCCTGCACGATGTGCCTAACCTTGCACTCGAGGTTCACCGGGCACTCCAAGATTATCGGGGACTTCACCTTGCTTGCTCTTGCAGGCGTTAACCCGCATTTGGTGAACTTGTCGTGATCCCTTCCAGACTTAACCCCACACCAATCCATCTTGGCAACTTGGGACTCGTCAGGTATGTTGATGACGAAATCCTTGGTTTCCATCAATAACCCGTAAGAATATCTAGACTTTCGCACGCTGATGCTCACCATTGGCGGCTCTGAACTAACAGTACCGACCCACGCGAGGGTGATAATATTATTGTGCTTTTGATCACTCGTGCAGCATGAAACCATCACCGTGGGTATCGGGAATAGCTTCGTGGAGGGCTCGAGAAAAACCTTCGAGGATATCGAATCCATGAGATAAGCTAGTATCATTTATTTAAATATCCTGCGGAGTGAAACCAAATCCCGCACGGCTAAACAAACTTTTGGATCGACATGACCATGAAGATGCACCCGAGAATTATCAAGAATGCGTGAGTAAATTGCAGGATAAGCGCAAAAACCCTTCCTTTAAGGCGCTTCCTGCCAATCGCGACAATACCGGAAACGAAGGTGAACCATGCATAATCGGATGCAATATGTCCCATGTAGAATGCGAGGAATACCGCGATGCTTCCGAACACGTAGTAATCAAGAACCGTGATCGAATTTAAACCAAGGCTTGCCCACCATCCCCACCATCCGGAAGACGTGGCACTCAGGATGAATCCCATGGACAGGGCCCTCCACAAGATCTTTTGGTGAGAAGTTGCTTCATCCACGGCAATGACTTTTCCTTCATTTTCAGCGGTATTTCCCGCCTTGCCAATATTCTCGAATTTTTCGATGAGCTCGTCTCTATTAACATGTACCTTGTACATGCCAATCAACCCGAAAATGATGACTGAAATCCCGCCTGCCACCCCAATGATCAAGAGGATCACGGGATATGAGAACACGACAGATGCCCCAAGCCATAGGGCGACCATCAATCCCATCTCAAGAATTGCATGACCACTTGCAACTGCAATTCCAACAAGGAATCCTGGGTGTTTTCTGGAATATTTCAATGTCTCGTTGATGGTCATGGTGGTCACGGGACCTGGCATCATGGCTCCCGTCAATCCATACAGGAAGCTCACCCCGAACAGAACGATTAAATCCACTAAACCCATGTTTGTCATGCTCCCATTCTCGATTCGTGAACGAGTAACGCTCTCTTGAGTTCCAGAAATTCCGCGTGTTCATTTCCGGCAAACCCTCCCAATCCATTACACGAGACAACTCGATGGCATGGAATGATTAGGGGAAATGGATTGGAACGCATCACCCCACCAACCGCTTGCGCTGCACCGGAATGTCCAGCGATTTTTGCTAGACTACTGTATGTGATTGTTTCTCCAGGAGAGGTATGAACCAGGGCCAGGGCAACATTCCGTTGGAAAGGCGTGGAAAAACCGTTTTCGATGCAATGATCAATGATCTCTTCTTGCCACGTTATCCTGTTCCCCTTAAGGTATCGCTCAACGGTTTGCACGATGGGGAAGTTGGAAAACTGTGGCTCTTGACTTTTAGCGGCTTGATCCCCGTTAATGGTGCACTTACCAAGAGCAACGATATCAGATTCCTTGATCTCGAACCTAATGCGAAGAAGGGATGATGACATGGATTGTTCCTCGAATACAATCATGATA
>WJJB01000367.1 GCA_014729935.1 Candidatus Bathyarchaeota archaeon
AAATAAGACCCTGCTATTCTCTTATTCCGTGCCATCTGGATTCACGGGAAACCTGACCATCAACATGACCTTTCCTGGAAATTCACGGATAGAGGGATATTTTGAATCTGTGGAACGTGAAATCCAAGAAAAAATCACGGTGGTGATTTCTTTCCTTGATGTGGTGAAGAATCAATACATGGTCGGAACCATTCCATTCTCCGTGAACGTAACGGATAATTTTGGCATTCCCCTTTCCAACTTGAACATCGTTTTCGAGATTGAGGGGATGGAAAACGGGACGGTGGTGGCAAAGACCAATGAGGATGGAATTGCATATGCTTCCATCGACACGAGTGATATTGGGAAGTTCACCGTGGTCATCAAGTTTTTGGAAGACGGAATTTACCAAGGTGCTGAGATTTCCTCTGATCCAATTCGGATAGTTAACAGGTTCATTTTATTCCTTGATTGGCTTCCATACATCTTGATTGGAGTTGCGGTTGTTGTGGCTGCGGCATTGGGTGTATATCGAGGCGTGGTTATCCCGAAGCGAAAACGGGAGCGTGCCTTGCTGAAGCAAATGTACCAACGCCTATCGGACGTGGAAAATATACAGTACGTGCTTATTATATCCAAGCATTCTGGCGTTTCAATGTTTTCCAAGAGTTTAGCAGATGTTCCCATCGATGCCTCCTTGATATCCGGGTTCTTAAGTGCCATCTCGTCCTTCGGGAAGGAAATTGGATCCAAGATGAAGGATAAGGGTGGTGCACTTGAAGAGCTCTCCTATCGCCAATTCAAGATCATCATTAGCGAGGGAAACCATGTCCGGGTAGCATTGTTATTACTCAAGCGTCCCAGTGAAACCTTGAAGCACAAGCTAGCTCAATTCATCATGGCGTTTGAAAAAAGATTCCATTCTGAGGTCAAGCACTTTTCTGGAGCGGTGATCGAGGACATGAAGGTAACCCCCCTTATCGAGGACATATTGGAAGCCGACTTGCTATACCCCCATCACGTGATTGAAAGCAAGGTCGATCCCTACGTGAAATCATTACCAAGGAAGGATCCTGGCAAAAAGGTGATCAATGCAGCAACAGGTGAGGATTTCGAATATGATTTCTATATCCGGGACATTATCAATCACTTGAAGACAAAAGGATTGGAAGAATTCAAGTCCTTCGAGGTGATCGAGGATCTCAAGGAGGAAAAAGTGGTCTTCGCGCTCAACCCGCGCACGAACATGCTAATCGCGGAACTCAAACCAATCATTGATACCTTTGACCCGGGCGATCGAAACGTGCTCATGGCCATCTACAACAACAATTTAGATGGAATGAGCATCATCAAGTTCCTCAAGAAACAGAAGCTTTCAATGACCAAGGACCTTCACGAGCATCTCCAGTCGTTGAAACGCGGGGGTGCAATTCAAGATGATAATCGTATCACGCCCACCGGAGCCGCCATTATTACCATCTTGAATCTTATTCCGGATATTTAACTCGGAGGATACAAGCGGTATTGGGAATTTTCCATCCGTCCCTCCATCATCTTCTTTTTTTACTTATCGCTCGTGGGGAATAGATTTAAGAGAGGTGAGGGGGTGATGAAGTTGAGCTGAAACAGAAATGTCATTAGAAGAAAAGCATTGCATTCCGTGTGAGGGAAAGATCGATCCGATGTCTAGGGATGAGGAAGATCAACTCTTGGAAAAAGTCGACGGCTGGAAGATTCAACGTGATGGTACCCATAAGATACGCAAGGGATTCGAGTTCAAGGATTTCAAGCAAGCAATGCGGTTCGTCAATGAGGTGGCTGAGATCGCCGAACACGAGGGGCATCACCCCGATATCTATATTTATTACAACAAGGTGGAATTAACGCTATACACCCATGCGGTAGGAGGCTTATTTTCCAATGATTTCGTCATGGCAGCAAAAATCAATGCCATTCCTTTGGTGAAAACAGGCTAACGGGACCCGTTGGAAATCTTAATTAGGGGGCGATTCCATGCGTAGGGAAGGTGAAAACGCGTGACCGATGAGTGGAAGAATATACTCGTGAATCTATACCTGTGGATTCTCGTGCTTGGAGTGATCGGGGTGGTATTTAGCCTTACATTAGAATTTGCAGGATACTATGGTGGCTATTACGGGTATTACTACGAGGTAAGCCTTGCATCTGTATTCAGGAATCCAGATCACCTTGGATACTTGCCGATTTTCATCATCAATGGTTTCTCATTCACGATGTTTTCCTTGATTAGCCTGGCGGGTTTGGGCGTTTTCAAGATAGATGTATCCCCAAAACTTTTGAAATGGTGTTTCTATAACTCAATCATCATAATCGTTGTCACGACAACAGGAGGTATCGTTTTCGAGATTATCCTCGCCTCGTGGGGGATGATAGATTGGTGGTTGAGTTACGGGTTTTTTGCGGGAGAAATTGGAGGTTTCCTGCTCATGATCATGATTTATCTTGTCATGAAGCGGGAGAATATCACCCTGAAGGTTTCCAAGGATTGATCAGTGCCCCATGGTCTTCACCACGAGACACGATTGAGACGCCCCGCCGGGCGGTGCATTGAAATACCTTCCTACCGTGATCAATGCAAGAATCTCCCTGGAAGAATCGAGAGGTCTTGATCAGATGGTGAAACACCGTAGCGAAGTGCGCCTTGGTACAGATTATGAAAGGAAGGAGTTAAAGGAGAAAGGAGAACCAGCCTTCAAGTACAAGCCAGGGAATTCATTGTTCCATTCGCTTAACCCTGTCTCCAAGATGATTGGATTGGGCTGCATGACGGGTATCGTGCTAGTGCAAGATAGCCTGATCCTTCTTTTCATCCTGCTCTTAGCCATCTTGACGGTAGCAAGAGTGATAGGGTTCAGGATCATTCCCATCATGAAACGCCTGAAATGGGTTCTTCTTTTCACGGCGTGCATGATTCCGCTTAACATTCTATTCAATGCTTCGAGCAACGAAAACGACATCATCTTATTTTACGTCCTTGAAAATCACGAAATGTTCCCAATCAGACGACTTGCCGTGTATTTCACGCTCCGTACGGCAGTGCTTATCTTCTTGCTCTTGATGTCGACCTTGATCTTCCTTGCCACCACGACACAAGCTGATCTTGTCCGGGGCATGATCGTTCTTGGATTGCCATATACCCTTGGGTACTCCCTTTCAGTTGCTCTAAGATACATTCCCCTCATCCAGCATGATGCCACGCAAGTCATGCTTGCGCAAAAGGCCCGGGGATTAAGCAGGGAGAATGCCAAGGGAATCATGAAGGTCTTAAGATTGATCAAGGAACGTTTGATAACCACGCTTCTCTTGGTACTCAAGCGGGGGCAATCAACTGCCAAATCTTTAGAACTCCGGGGATTTGGCCACGACAAGAAGCGCACCTACTTTAAACGGTTCTCGTGGAGAAAACGAGATATTGCAACCGTCGTGGTTGCAGCCTGTTGCTTGCTAGTGGCTATTTTTTACGTTCATGGCTTGCTTCCATTCATCCCCTCCATTCCCTCACTCTACTCGATCCTTTTCTAAAAAGCTTTCACGGATAGAAAATAAGTTCTCTCCCGCCACCACAACAATGTAGACTTGACAAGAGAATGGTTTAAGTTAACACCAAATCTATTATCAAGTGTTGAATCAGCATGTTAGAGGAAGAATCGGAAATATGGCAAAAAGAAACAATGAGCATTTGCCCAGAATGCATGAAACGCATTCCTGCAGTGATCAAGGAGGTTCCAGGTGAGGACTTGGTCATCATGCAGAAAACGTGCGATGAGCACGGTCCTTTCGAGGACATCATCGCCACGGACAAGGAGCTTTATATTAGATCGCAGGTGCACACGAAGGATGGATCCCCAGATGCGCATCCACAACGTGAAATCAAGAAGGGTTGTCCGCACGATTGCGGTATCTGCCCGAATCACAAGAGTGCTCCCTCTTGCATCATGGTGGACCTCACGAACAAGTGCAACCTGAACTGCCCTATTTGTTTTGCCAACGCAAACAAGAAGGGAGTGGTCGTTGAATGGACCTTTGATGAGATCATTCGCATATTCAGGTACTACCGCAACATAGAACCGAAGCCCCCTGTCATTGCCATGGTGTCGGGTGGCGAGCCTACCCTCAGGGATGACCTGCCGGAGATCATCAGGGAACTAGCATTAATGGGCTACCGGCAGATACAAATCGCAACTAATGGCATCCGGTTTGCCAAGGATATCGATTACTATCGCAGGTGCATAGAAGCGGCATACGAGCCAGGAACCGATTGCGGCATTGTCGTGTACCTGCAATTTGATGGCGTGAAACCGGAAACATACAAGAAAACCCGGGGACTGGATATTTTTCATTACAAGGAACAAATCGTTAAAAATGCTAAAACCTTACTCGATCAAGGTGTGATCTCCAGCGGGATTTGCCTGGTGATGACTGTCACCAAGGACAACCTTGAAGAAGTGCCGAACGTGATTGATTTCGCCGCGAACAATATTGAGGTTGTTTCCGGGGTGATGTTCCAACCAGTTGCCTTATGCGGGAGGGTAACGCACGAGGATATCAAGGAAAAACGCATCACTACCTATGATGTCATTCACCAGATCGATAAGGAAACTGGTGGCGTGCTCCAACCATGGGGGCCATTCCCTTCCTACCATGCCTTGATGAACCTCATCGCGTGGTACAATAGCGATGAGACAGTAGAATTCACGTGTAACGCGCAGTGCGGGTTCGTGTCATTCTTGAATTGCAGGGGCCCAGGGCCTGATGGTAAAATGCAATACGGTGGAATCAGGGAAGTGATAGAACTCGGCGGTGGGATTGATTTCTCGGAGAAGATTTGGAATACCGCGAAGAACCTCAAGAAAGGCAGTTTCTTCAAGAACATGCTAAGCAAGCTCACCGGGAGTTTGGGCGATTTCGGAAATATATTAGATGAAACAGTGTTCTGGTCAAAGAAGGAGATCATCAAGTACCTGTTCGTTCTTGGCGGGCTGAACTTCATCAAGCTGGACCAGCTGAACGAGCCAAACCTTAAAAGCGTCTTGCAAGCCCTTAACATCATGTTCCGTCCTTCTTGGATGTCGACTCGCGATTTCCTGGTAAAAGCTAAGAACTTGTATATTGGAGTTATGCACTTTCAAGACGCCTACGATCTTGATGTGGAGAGAGTTAGCAGATGCGTCGTGCATTATGGTCTCATTGAGCCCGATACTGACAAAGTGGTAGCCTTCCCGTTCTGTTCGTTCAATACATGTCACAGGGACCGGGTCGAGCGTGCATTGGCAAAAGCTCGGGGAGTTCCGCTAGACATGGAAGAAACGAAGCTCATCTCGCATTAAGCGTTCTAAATTTCACTCTTTTTCTAAATTTAACCATCCTGGACACCATGGGACCGTTTGAACTACCATGCTCTACAGATAGCTATAAACTGGACGAACTTGGACATTGCTGCCCGGGCTCGTCAACCGTCGCCATATCCGAGACGGACGAGTGAGCATTGCTCACGTGACCGCGACCTTCTCGCACAGCTTCTGGTACGCGGCCTCGTATCTAAGAATGTCCAAGATTTTTAACTTCTGACTCGACACTTCCTCAGGCACGAGTTTGCCATCCAGGGATGATAGCTTGGTTCCCCACATTTTCCCTTCCTTAACTTGAACGTCCCCACGATCACGTTCAATTGGAGATTGGAACGCCAAACCTTTAAGCAATTAATTGGTTAGGATTCATGTTGAAAATTCTCGATAGGTGAATAGAGACATGGGTACCGTGGCAAATTGTCCAGAATGCGGAAGGGAACGAGTCGTGGTCGAGGTATCAGCTGCGACGGATGAAGGTGGCACGTACACCGGTGGTTTCTGGTGCCTCAATTGCGATGCCAAGTGGGTTGTCTCAAAGCGCATTCGTGATGTTGGCTGGACAAAATTGGCGTGATTTTTCAATTTCCCCCTTTTTTTCTCGTTGGACTCCCCTGAATTGTTGCATTATTTTAATTGCAGTTATCTTGGAATCGTACCTAGTTTTTTTAACGCATTCTAGTTGCTTTCGCTGCAGTGGTTTCCTCGAGCTTCCGGCGCCGTAGTTCCATGAGCTCTTGGATCTCTTGGTTGACGCCCTTGTTGTCGATGGGGAACCTGCCATGGAGCGGCGATATCTTGGAAGCTTTCAGCGAGATCTTGCTTATCATATTCACGAGCGGTTTGGAGGGTCCGGACATCGTGGCAGCCTTCTGGACGATGGCGATGGAGACATCGTCCCATCCGCCAACCAAGGAATATACCGGGAAGAACACGAGGAAAGGTCCAGTGAAAATGCCCACTAGGACGAGAACCACGGCAGCTGGTACCGTTCCCATGATTCCAACGAGCACTGGATAAAGGAATTCCACGCCAAGGGATATATAAAGTACCTCGACGAATCCAGCAATTGCCGGTGCCACGAAAGTTTGCCACGGGCAAACGCGGAACGTGAGCACCTTCACCCGGAGAATGATGTATCCGGCGATCCATTTGGCGATCCAGCCAGAGCCTTGAGATATCACCAGCGAGAACCAACCTGGCGTGAAAACGAGCAAGAGTATCACGAGGATGGTGAGTCTTGTTCCTTGGTCGACGATGGTCAATACAATGTTGTATTCAGGCTTTCCCACGCCGTTGAAAATGCGATCATGGAAAGAGGCAAACATCTCGGCAAACCTGAAAAATAGTAGCGATTGAATGATGGGCCCGACGTACCCGAAATTTTCACCGGCAATGATGCTTAGCAGGGGTGCACCCGCGAAGAGCAACCCGATCATGAACGCCCCCGTGATACCATTCCACCGGTACCCCCTTGCAATGTAATTTCGGGAGAGGTGTACCTTCCCGTTGAGATATGACTCGGATAATGGGGGAGCGATATTTAACGCGAAGGTATTGATCATCTGGGAAAGCATGTTACCAAGTAAGAACATCCCGAGGATGGACGAGTAATTTGGGAGAAAATTGACGAACAAAAAGGTGGCAACGAACTGTGCACCTGGATAGATCAACCCTGGAAGCATGGCTCGGACACCAAAGGAGATGCATCGCTTCGTGATTTCCCTGTCAAATTCCACCTTGAATAGGTCCCGCACGCGCCACGATGGATCGACATCTTTGAGAATCGGACGGAGCCAATAGGCTGCAAGGAACGCGGTAATGAAATCCTTCAAGTAGATCCCCAGGATGGAACCAATGGTCGCGCCCATCAACTCACCAAGGGCTGGGTAAAACCCCCCTACCCATCTGCCAACCAAGATGCATGCGATGCGCATGGCATTCTCAAACAATTGGTACTTGATGAAATCCAAGAGCTTGAACTTGTGGTATTGTTGGTAGGCTTCCAAGGCTCCTGCAAATACCCCGAGCATGCCAGGAAACTGAATAGTGGAATAAATGAGGAAAAACCACGCGGCATAAGCCAAGTTGGTGAACCGCACTGAAAGCAAGACCCACATCGCGATCACCGAAATTTGAATCAGGCCGGAGAGCATCTGGAACCATATGAAAAATTGCAGGTACTTGATAGCATCTTTCGGGTGCTTGATGTTTTCCTGGGCAACAAAGCGCTGGAGGGCATTACCCACACCCACGTCTAATAGCGTGAAATAAATGCCGAATAGATTGAAGGTCATGTCCTGGTACCCCATTGCTGATGGGAACGGGAAAATGACATTCGGCATCAACCAGACGCTCAACATAATCCCAAAACCCGCGGCGATGAATACAAACACGAGATTGTACAGGATGCCTGCAAGGGGACGGTGAAATCCAATCTCCTTCCATCTGTCTTCCACGACCACTCCACTGACAATCTCGTCATCCATGCCATCAGGATCACCCATGATTCCAAGAAGCTGGGAAGCGATATTATATTTCCCTTTCCTTGCTACCTTTCTCCAAGGAATAAAAGGAGGGAAGTGGACCGGGGATAGAGCACCTAATGGTTTCCCCCGCATCCATGAAACCTACACGGAACGTGGCCCTCTTGGTTTCTTGATCTTGATCGCGATGATACTCGATCCTGCAATGCATGCAATCGCGATGATTCCAGCACCGTATCCAGAAATGTTACTTGGTGAATTTCCCCCACCATTGCCATCATTCTCCGTGGGTATCACCCGGGTCAGGGAAACGCCTGTGGATAGGAACCCGTTTGCTTTACCGTAATTGTCGCTAGCTGAAAACATGTAACTCAGGATGGTTCCAGACCGGTTGGCAACATACGTTTCGTTGGTCACGCCGAGTCCAGATTCGAATCGCCAAGTTGCGATGATGAATTCTCCTGAGATGGCTTGGATCGTCCTTCCCGAGATCACCTCATGGCCAATCCCAAGACTTGAATTAAGGTAATCGATCCAACTATTCACCATGGTGGGAAATTCGTTCTTATCGACCGTATCTTCATTCGTCTGGAATTGTTTTATCGTTTGCTGCGTGCTATTACTCCATTGCCAGATATCCATTACATCTCCCGTGTAATTGGTCTCTCCTGCAGAGCACACCGTTTGCCGTTGGAGTGCCGTGGCATTCTTCTCGCTATACACGTGATGGAATGATACCGTAACGTTTTCATGGAGCAGGATCCAGGTGCCATTGTTTTTCTCAAAGTTCGTATCGTGATAGATGGAGATCACTTGAATGAATCCATCCACCGTGTCATTGTACACGTTAAACCGCCAAGATTCATGAAAACCATCAGCTCGCGTCATGCATGTGGAAAGATCGTATTCAATGGTTGTGCTTGCACCCGGAAACCACTGGGATGGTGTTGCGTTCACGCTCCCCATCAGGATCGTGCCTGCCAGGGCGAATACCAATGATGCAGTTGCAAGGATATGCTTGTATTGCTTTTTCATTTAAATCTCCCATGTTAGTCTCGCGCCATCGCGCGTGCATACTCGAATGCAGCATCGGCTTTTAGCATGTGCATTCAATATCGGGGATCCTCCAGCGTGAGTTATATATGCGTTCTCGCGTTAACCATTCCATGAAAGATATAGGCTTCCAGCTTGATGAGGGGGAAGGTGAGGAATCTTGGAACACCATCGAGGCGTGGTTCAAATCTACAGCAAGCACCAAGGATAATGTGCCCGAATTCATGCAACCCCGCGTGATTCATGAACTTGAAGATACCGCAGGGCTATCACGGCAAGTTCGAGACGAGATCATCAAAGTTATTCTCCTGTTTGAAATTGCCTCCCGGGAAAATTATGCTGGAGATTCCTACCTGTTTTTCAAGCATTTTACCGGGGCATTGCACGCTGCCCTCGATCTATTCACGCTCGCCAGGGACGATGACCCGAATAATGCATGGCAGGTTCCTAGCAACATCTTGAAACGGCAGGAAAATGACTTGGAGAGAAGGTACATGCGGTCGATGTTCCCCAAGGTTTCCGCTGAGGATGGAAATCAAGTGAAACGATATTTCATCGACTGGTTCATCGAGGTGCTCCAAGAATTGGCAGGCATGCTCGGCGCATCTTGCATTCCTGGTGGGGAAGAAGGCATCGAACTCATTGAATCTTTCCTGACCGGTATTTACCGTCGCGATTACCTGCGTAATTTTCGCCAAGTGAATGGCATATCACACCTGTTCAGGTCGCCGGATCCCGCGAAATTCACCGGTGAACCGGATCTACTGGAACGGTACCTATTGGACCATGAAATTGCGGTGATAGTGGATCTCAGGGGTGCAAGAGAGGGTAGAGCCCCCGGAGCATTGAAACAGCTCCTGCAACGGTTGGACATCACGCGAATGGTCGTGAATCTCACGAACAGGGGGGATGGCAAATCCCTTGGTCCCGGGTATCACAATAGGGCGAAATTGCTTCGGGGGGAAATCGGAAAGGTGATCCGGGAATTTTTAACGAAATCTGGCGGGATGCTGGTTCATTGCGCGTCCGGCAAGGATAGGACGGGTATCATCGCAGCCATCTTCCAGTTGCTGGCAGGGATTTCAAGGAAGGAAATCATCGAAGATTATACACGCACCGGCTTGGATGCAATTCCACCAAAGATCATCGAGTTGCTTGATTTCATTGATGCAGAAGGTGGCGTGGAAGCATACTTAGAAACCTGCGGGATTACGGGTGAAATGCAGATTTCCGCCAAGAAACGGCTTCTCCAGTGAATCAATTCCCATTACTGGAGGATGGCCCGGTCCTAGTTCTTTTGAGTACCATCCCTTCCCTATAGGCATCACCAACCTTGTCACCTACAAGGCGGTATGTATTGTCATTGGAAATCAGGAAAGGCTTGCATTTTTTCAAGTCAGGTTTTCGCTTGGTGATGCATCGTTCCATGACGTGCACTTCCAAGACCTCGCCTAAGAACAGGTAGTTCGCGCCCCCTATATCGACTTCTTGCACCACTTTGCAAGCCGTGGTGATTGGCGCGTCGCGAACGAGAGGCGCACCTGCAATGGAAGCTTGGAATACCTCGAATAACAAGGATTTGTCCTGGTTTGCCCCAGATACCAACCCGCAATAATCTACGAGCTCCAGCATCTCCACAGAAGGAACACTCACGGAAAACGCACCGTGTTCTTGTATTCCCCTCGTGGTATGGTGATTCTTCCCGCAACTGATGGCAAAATGCATGGGTGAGTATTGGAAATGCATCACGTCTGCTAGAACCATGAAATTCTCCCTTCCATCCACCATGGTTCCAACCAGCACGCAAGGGCTCACGAGTAACCTGTGATGTAACCTTTCAAGTTTCTTGTGGGTCATCAACATCAGGAGAGGTATGAAAACCATGGGCAATAAGCAATTCGTTACCTGAACCAAATTTGTGAATGCAAGTTCTTGATTATATGCTAAATACCAAGAAAGCGAATGTACCCTTTGGGATAGAGTAATGTAACCGGGAAATCAATCGTTAAACAAAACTATCACGATGATATATCATGGAACAAGAACCCCAAGATACAACCAAGACTGAAGGAAAACCGTTGGGAAAGAAGATTGGCTTGCCACTCATCGTGTGGGGAACTGCAAACGCGGTCGCAGGTATCTTCTTCTTCCTGGTTCCAATGGATATTTTGAAAGGCATCCTCATCCAAGCGCTATTCTGGGGCGCGATCGATGCGATTATCGGCTTGGCAGCATACCTGGGAAAGAAGGAAACCCCACTTGAAAAAGTCATGAAATCCTTGAAGGTGAACGGTGTTTTAGATATTGGCTACATGGTGATTGGCGTGGTATTGATGGCGGTTACTCCCGTCCTGGACCTGCCTCAAGGCGATATCACGGCCAACTATGTCATCGGGTCTGGCATCGGCATCATCATCCAAGGCGCGTTCTTATTGTTGGCAGATATACACCACATTCACATCGTAAAGGAAATGATGCAAGCGTGAGTTTTCCACTGACCTCGTGATAATCTTTTTCCATCCTGGTCGTTTCCACTTTTCTTTTTCTGTTGAATCGCCTTCTTAAGCCACCAATTTCCCATGAGTGCAATAATGGCGCTGGATGGAGCAGGATGATGGTCCCCATGAATCCGAGCGTGCTTAAGAGTGATGGACGGTTGGGTACATCGAAGGAAAATGCGATGGTGGATCCTGTTCCTCACGATTGGCTTGCTATTCGCTTACCTGTTTGGTGGTTTTGCCATCAGGGTGCTATCCAATTTCTGGTATCACGATTTCTATGATCCCGTGGATATTTGCGGCGCGCTGGCAGCCGGGAAAACGGGACGACCCTCATGGATTCCAAGGGACTCATTCGTGATAGACATGCATGCTCACACGACGGCATCGGATGGCTTGCTCACTCCACGCCAGCTGGTCTGTTGGGAAATCGCCAACGGGTACGATGGCGTCGTTGTTTCAGATCATAATACCATGGTATCTGTTGAATCATGCAAGCAAGCAGCCGCCGAGCTAGATCCTGATTTCCTCGTCATCCCTGGTATGGAATTCACGGCGCTGAACGTGCACATGAACCTTGTGGGTATCAAAACCCCCGGCGTGGTCCCCAACATGCTATGGACCCGTCGGAAAACGATCAAGCGGGCGATAGATCACGCTCATTCCGAGGGTGGCGTGGTGCAATTCAATCATCCTGATTGGTACTTTTTTAACGCTTTCAAGAAATACCCCCGGGACTGGTGGATGGAGCAGGATATCGATGGGTGGGAGGTATACAACGGTTTTGGATTCTTTGACGAGGACGCCTTGAATTTCATCGAAAATCACAGGGATATCAAGACCATGTATGCAAGTGCAGGTACGGATGTACATGATCCCGCGAAACACTTTCGATGTTACACGGAAATTCTGACAAAGGATAGAACCCAAGAAGGAGTGCTTGCTGCTCTCAAGGCAGGCAAGACCAAGGTGCATCTCCACGTGGACCAGGAACGGGAACGGGTACCTCCAGAGCGGGGGAAGATACATGTAAGCGCGGAACGCCAGGAATTCATTCGGAAATGGAAATGGATATACTGGGTGGGTGATGCGTTGATCATGGGAAATCGACGGAAGCTCTTGGTTGGATTGTTGGCTTCAATCATCCTCTTCTCGATTTTCCTTGCCATGTTTACGTGATGGGTGGCTCATGGGGGCAATCTGAAGTAGTCGGAACGATATTATCCGTGGATTTCTTCTTCACCGCACATGCTCCTGCCGCAAGTATTGCATTCCTCGTACACGAGCCCGCACTCTGGACAGGTGTATCCAGTATTCTGAAAAACTAGCTGCACGTGACATTCCGTGCACCTCTTGGGATGGGGACATGTCCTGCCGCGATCATCTCGAGCTTTTTTCAAGTGGGTTCACCTCGTCTTCTCCCAAGCATCTCATGAATTAATACGTGATTCCTAAGAATCATGATCCAAGATGATTGCCTGCAAATGATTCGAAAGCCAGATTGAATCACGAGGGAAGTTCAGAAGATTGCTTGTAAATCTTGATCTTGAGCAAGAGCTTTTTCAAGCCCTTTGGTTCGGCGAGATCAAGTGGGGTGCATTCAATCCCGAGCCTTGAGAGCATCTCTTGCACCGTTGAAAGACGTTTCGTGAAGGATTTGAAGTCCTTTCTTGACCTTGGTGTCCACGCGTTCTCCGCCACTGCAATCAAGCGCGGGAAGACGAATACGTGCACGTGGTGGCGATCCTCGGCGAATTCTGTCCACATGGGCGCTTCAATACCAAGGACATTCCCGTGCCATGGTTTTTTCAATTTTTTCGGGATGGGATCATACTCGTAAGTCTTGCTAAGTGGTATGACTCCATGGTTGTAGTCCAAGTACACGTGGAAGAAATGAGACATCACTGCTTTGCCACCATGTCGCAGGTGGTTCAAGACATGTTTCTTGTCCTTGAGCCAGTATTGCACGACGGCATCCTTATCGAATCCACCCCGGAGCATCTCGTTCCATCCCATCGCCTTTCTTCCCTTCGATTCAAGGTATTCCACCATCCTGCTAGTAAAAAATGCTTGCAGCTCGTCCTCGTTATCCAATTCCTTGGATTCTATCATGGCTTGGCAATCCGCGCAATTCTTCCATCTCTTGCGTGGCGCCTCATCCCCACCAATATGAATGACGGGTGAGGGAAATAGTGCCACGATCTCGTCCAATACCCCTTCAAGAAACCTATACACTTTCTCCTTTCCCGCGCAATACACGTCCTTCTTGATGCCGGACGTCGTGGCAACCTTGAATGGTCCCCCCGTGCAGCTGAGCTCGGGATATGATGCCAAGGCGGCAGTGCAATGCCCTGGCATCTCGATCTCCGGTATCACTTGGATGTACCTGTTGGATGCATGCTCCAGTATCTCCTTGATATCACCCTTGGTGAAAAACCCACCATGTGGCTTTCCATCCGACTTCCTGCTGAGGAACCCGCCGGTCTGCGATTCCTCACGGTTTGAGCCAATTGTTGAAAGCTTGGGATATCGATCTACTTGAATTCGCCATCCCTGGTCATCCGTCAAGTGAAGGTGAAACTTGTTTAGTTTCAGCAGTGCCATGGCATCCAATAGTTGCTTGACGGTCTCCACATCGAAAAAGTGCCTGCTGACATCCAGCATGAACCCGCGCCACTGGAATCTCGGGAAATCAACGATCCTTACACACGGGATATTCCTTGGAGATTCACTTCCACTAATCCCGTTCTTGGCACCCCATGCAAGCTGCCGGGTGGTTTGAACCCCGTAAAACAAGCCCCGTGCATCCCTTGCACGGATAGATACCCCCTCCTTCTTGACATCGAGGATGTAGCCCTCGTTTCCCGTTTTGGCAAGATTATCATCCTTGGAGAGCATGATGTAGCCCTCGATCCCCGTTTTGGCAAGATCATCATCCATTGAGAGTATGCATAGTTCCTTTTCGAGGATATCTTCCAGAAACTTGCGGGCGAGGGAATTTATCGAGGAAACTTCTCCCTCCACGAGGATGGTTCCAAGTGAGGACGGATCCAAAGCACCTTGCAACTCGTGAACCAGTACCGGTCGCGGGATAACGTGAATCATGTACCTGTTTCGATTAGGTGGCATTTAAGCTTTGAACTTCCCGTATCGTGTCCAATAGTATCACCATTGGGATAACTATTTATGCACTCTCATCGTTTATTTTTCATAATAGGAACGTACCAACTTGATATTGGACACGATAATACACAAGGATTGGAAACCTGGTAACCAACATGCCCAAGCTTCCCCGATGCAAGACATGTGGAACGCGATTGAAAACGACCTACATCCGCGTCATGAAAGAAAGAAACTCCGTGAAGAAGCGGATTGGTGCTTACTGCAGCACATGCCACCGGTTCATGGATGATCATCCGGAGCTCGTCAATGGCGATGGGGACAGTCATCATGTTGTCCAGAAGTTCGCGATGGCACTGGAAAGGAATGATGAAGTGGAAGCACGAGTGTATGCTGCAATGCTAACCAGGGGCTCCACCGATGTGGATGAAATCGCTACCGTTCTTGACTTGGACCATGCCGTCGTGCGTGACGTGCTTGACAGGTTCAACGGGGATGGACTGGTTCAAAAATGGAAGGGATATTGGCGGGTTAATGCAAGAGTGTAGTGTCCTGTCCAAGCAAAAAACCCTACAATGGTAATGCCATTCTAACCACCGTGGTGAATTCCGCGGGCTTGCTGAACCAGCTGGTGTTGTACTGCTTGATGGAGGTGAAGCCAAGCCGTTCATACAAGTTCCGTGCACGCGGGTTGCTATCGACCACATCTAGGACCAATCGCTTCTTACAGACACGTTTCCCGTGATTTGCAAGGATTTTAATGAGCCTGCTTCCAATACCTGTTGAACGGTAGCCCTCGGCAACGGCAATCAAGGTGATGTACATTTCATCGTCTTGAAATTTATCGCGGGAGAAATACTGGCTCATCAATCGACCCATGGCACCGAAGCAACCAAACTCCCTTCGCAATGCACGCCAGCTAAAATGGAGGAATTGATTCCTTGGTTTCGAGTACCCCATGCATCCCACCACGGTGCTGCCATCGATGGCATAATATCCTTGGTCGAAACGAGTTGCAATCTTGATGAGCCGGATGGCTCGTGCCCCATCGGTCGTGCGGAGCAATAGCCGGTCTATTTTACCATCGAACGCCTCGTGAATCAAGCGTGCAACCTGCCATTGCATTTCCCTACTAATGGTACTGGTGATGTTGACATCCATGATCGATTGTCTCGAGGGGAACCTTGCTCCCATGCCACGAGTATGGCCCCATTTTTCACAAGGGGTTTCAATTTTCGGGAGCTGATCATTGAACCGGAGGATGGCATTTAGCACTTGCGCAAGAAAGCCACTCGTTCCAAGTTCACCTTTAACTAATCACTCGAGATCGGTAGCCTTATTACAATGCGTGTGCAAGCTTGGAGGTATACCCGTTTCAGGGACATTTTCAACAATTTCTTTGAACAAGTGAAATCCCGCGGCATTCTTCCCTTGAGCACGTCAATCAACGATTTCCTTAGACTTAGCACCGGCATGAATAAGGTGATATTGAAGACGGCAAGCATGCATGACGGGACCGTGTACCTCTCCGTTATGGAGCTCGTGCGCGCGGGTTTTATCGATCCCCTGCCCCCCCTCCCCACTTGACTAGGCTTGGCTTGGATTTCCGGAACATGCTGCTGGAACTGGGTTTCAGGGATCTCATTCTCTTCGCTCGCGCCCCCAGCCAACCCATTGGGTTTGGATTGGACACGTCAATCTCCGATATCCAGTCAATATCTGGTCATGTATGACCTTCCACCGCGTGATGCAGGTGGGTGCTTCCGTTGAAGGGCACGCTAGGTCTCTCGAGGAGGATCGTGAGGAGGGGCTTGATGATCTCAAGGATTTCAAGTAACTCCCAGCTCTTGACGATGAACGGGATCAGTTCACGGCTAAACTCGTTCAACGTGTTGGAAAATCCCATATTTTCCACAAGCACCATTCGCACGTGGGACGTGATCAAGAAAAAAGCCTTCCTGAGATGGAATCTGTCAAGCTTGGTGGGATCAAGGGAAATCACGGACCAACCATCCTCCTCCGAGAAGGTGATCTTCTGGAATTCAGCATTTTCCTCTGAATCATACAATCGATCGAATTTTTTGGAATATTCCTTTATCTCGAAGACAATTTTCTTACGGGCGTCTCCCGAGAATTTTTCCTGCACTATCGATCCTAAGATGTTGAAAATTTGCTGGAATATCCCCATCAGGTCAAATAACTCTGCAGCATGCATGGTGATTTCTGCCTGCTCCCATTGATCCCGCAACATGTCGATGGTATCGATGAACGGTTCGAACTGGGAAACGTGCAATGCTTTCTTGTTCATGAATTCTGGCGTGATATCGAACTGATCGATGAACATGGTGGAGATGACCTTCAGGCGCTCGCGAACCACCTCGGGATTGTTTCGCTTGCCATTTGCGGTCACGAGCAACATGCCTGGGTCCACCAAGTTGAGGTAAACCCACTGCAATCCCCCCATATTCACGGAATCCACTCCCAACCCGTTCAACTCCACTTCGGAAAAGTTCTGGAATGCGGAGAGCAAGCCCGAGAGCAGATCCGGGTCCAATCTCATTTGCGTGTAGTTTCGATAGAAGAGCGTCGTGCCCGTTTCCTTATGTATTACCCACAGGTGATCCACTTGTTTTTCCCCTTGGATTTAGATTCAGGTTTAGGTTGGTGCCGGACTGGGACGAGTTCAGATCTTACTACGAGTCCAGTGGATAAATAATCCTCGATCCCGTGTAGCGGTGAATTTCCATGGATTCCACATTCCGCTCGAAGAAGGAATGCTTGAGGTTTTCCGTGGCTTTGGGGGATGGAGACGGGGACCATTATCCCTTGCCGAGTGCCGGGTACCTTGATCCCTCCTTTCCCTGTCAATCCAGAAGTTTTGGTGAACATCTTGGAAGGGCAGCGGGATTAATCCAATTCTTCGTCGACCATTTCCACGAAATTGATGGCCATGCCGATCCCGTCCCTGAGCATTTTCTTTTCGATGTTCTGCCACGTGTCACGGATAGAGTGCCAGTTTGGTGGCTTGCTAAGTTTTTCCGTTTCCCCCTGCACCTCGTGGAAGCCAATGATGAAGGATGCCTTGTACCCTGCCTTGACGTACATGCACGCGTCGGAGGAGCCTAATGGAATGGTTTTCTTTTCCACCGGGAACGCATCGGGCATTTCTTTCCGGTAGCGCTCTGCTGCTTTCAGCATTCGTTCGTACACCTCAGGATCGTACTTGGCGCGATGCATCTTATCTTCCACGATGACGTGAAATTTGTTCCCCACGCCCGAATCATCGATGATGTATCCATATGAATTTTCGAGCAAGTCACCATGGCGCGCGACGAACACTTTTGCCCCCTGGTCGCCGATTTCCTCGGAACCCATCGAGCCAATCACCAAGCGCACGTTGCGCGGGCGGTGCTCAAAAAAATACTTGCCCACCGCTGCAGAGACCGCGCTGCCGGAAAGGTTATCACTGGCTCCAGGCACCACGGTGTCTCCCATGAATCCCCTAATCACGAAGATGAAAAAATACAGGAGCACGGGAAGGAGCGGCAAGAATATCCAATCCACGGCAGTCCAGTATAATGGACCCGCGCGGGCAATCGTGTCTATCGGACCACCCGGGACAAGTAAACCGATGAATTTTAGCAGGGAAAAGACCACGATAAATGGAAGATATAATACTCCCAGCAAGAATCGTTTCAAGGGTATCTTGTCGTATTCCGCCAAGCGCATTTGTTTTGCTGAATCCGTATGCCCCTCAAACACAATGGTGCGCTTTATCTTGCCCGAGGGATTGATGATACCGAACACGTTGCTTGAAGTTGCTTTTTTAAAGAATGGCTTGATCCATCGCTTCAGCATGACCAGCTCCGAGAACAGGATGAATACTCCCAGGAAAATGCATGCTGCTGCAATGATCACCCATGGCACGCCGAATCCCATGAAGATCGGGGCGACCAAGCCACATCCGCCGGTCATCTTGATGATCCCTTGTGGATACAAGTCTGGATGAACCTGGTAGGTCTCCAAGTGCACCTCATCGGTGAACCCGGCGAGCTCGTCCTCTATCCACTTGTTTGCTTTCATCTCGGCTTCCGAACCTGCATATCTGGGGCCGAAGGTTTCTATGATGTCCTTGATGAACCCGTGCGCGTATCCTGCGAGTTTCCCGTATGGTTTTTGCATGGCTTGCACCTGTTACTTCCCCTTTCCTCTCGTCCCGCGAGATTATATAGCTGCCCAAAGGTGCAATGGCATGAATCAAGAACCGGCTTGGTGGAAGCGTGAGCACCTGGCCGGGTCCACGCGGGGAAATGGGGTTGGATGGAAGGAACTATCTCACACTTCATCGTGGTAGCGGTCGTCTCCGAACATTTCCTGAAGTTCATGCATTTCTTGCTTGAGATTCTCGATTTCACTGGTTCGTTCAGGGTCAAGGTAAATGTTATCCATCTCGTAGGGATCCTCGTTCAAGTCGAAGCATTCCCATTCCTTCACGTGTTCAAGAACCTTCTCACCCTCGGGTAGAAAGACTGGACCGCGCCCAGCATCGGCAATACCAAGGGGATCCGCGTAATAATAAATGAGTTTCATGGCTTTCCTAGTGGGACCCACGGTGCGGATGCCATAGTGCGCCGTGGTATCATGTGCCCCGTCCCTGTCCAACCAATAGCGATAATACATGGAAGTGCGCCAGCTAGGTGGGGTGTTTCCCTGGAGTATCGCCCGAAAGCTGGTACCTTGCATTTCCACTGGCACGGCTTCCCCTGCAAGATCAAGCCACGTGGGGGCGAAATCCAAGTTGAGCACGAGGTCACTATTCACGGTCCCCGGCTCAACTTCAGCAGGATACCGGACCAAGAGGGGCATGCGCAGGGATTCTTCGTACATGAAACGCTTGTCATACCAACCATGATCTCCCAAAAAGAACCCTTGGTCGCTTGTATACATCACGATGGTGTTTCCCGCCAGTCCCTCCCTGTCCAAGTAATCCAGCAACCGTCCCACGTTATCGTCGATGGAGGCTATAACCCTGAGGTAATCCTTGATGTAACGTTGGTATAACCATCGTTTCCGTTCTTCAAGGCTTGAAAAGGTCACCTGGTCGAATTCCCTACCCTCGTCCAATGGATCGTACGGCTCCAAGGCGTAATCGTCAAGTTCCGATTCATCGGGTACCTTCAATCTCTCCTTGAATCCAACCCCGATGGGGGGCAACACCTTCACATCCTCAGAGTCGAAATCCCGGTCGATGCGCATTCGGGCGTTTCTCCTGGCGCGGGATGATGTGTAATCGTCGTCGAAGGTGCTTGGGATGGGAATGTCCACGTCATCGTACATGTCGGCATGCTTTTCATCCGGCTTCCACGGCCGGTGCGGTGCCTTGTGGTGAACCATGAGGAAGAAAGGCTTGGACATGTCCCGGTGCTCCAACCATTCCAGCGCGTCATCGGTTATGAGATCGGTGACGTAGCCATCTTCCTTGACGCGCCTGCCTCCGGGGATACCAGCATCCATCTCGATGAAGACGGGATTGTGGTACGCACCTTGTCCTGGCAGAACCTTCCAGTAATCAAACCCCGTGGGGCAATGGGTTGGCCCCGTGCCCAGGTGCCATTTGCCGATCATCGCAGTTTGATATCCCGCCGCTTGTAGGTCCTTGGCGACTGTAGGCAAGGAATTATCCATGGGAAGGAATGTCTTCACGTTATTCAATGGATGGTGGGAATATTTTCCCGTCAAGATGACGGCGCGACTTGGCGTGCAAATGGAATTGGTGCAAAAGCAATTCTCGAAGCGCATTCCACCATCGGCAATTCTGTCGATATTTGGCGTTTCGTTTATCACCGGACGCATAGGATCTGGCTTCGTGTAGGCACTGATGGCATGCGAGGCATGATCGTCGCTCATGATGAAGATGATGTTCGGGCGACTGGTTGATACTTGCGTGGCGTTCATGGTTCACCTTGCGCGGCGGGCGTTATTAGGTATTCCCTCTGGAAGGGGAGAATTCCACCGTTGGTGCTGGCTCAGGTTGATGCATCCTTTCTTGCCAAGGAAATTTAGCTTCTCCAGTAGTGGCAGTTCCCTTTCAACTCACATACTTTCACCGCTCGTGAAGCTAGTGCAAGTTGAACGGGTCCTGCCATATCGACCTCTCGGAACTTTCCTGCCAGGATAAGGTATGGCCTTTATTAGTTAATTGTTCCCACCATGGAAAAAAGTGAAATGAGGGATCATGAAAAGGAGGTGTGGGGATGCTGGTTCCCCGCTGAGGTCTGCCACTGAAGCCAGCACGTGGATCCCTCGGAAAATTCGCGCATAAGCAGAATTCGCCAATACAGAATCACATGATCTGTGCCTGTCCTCGGATCAACGGCATGTGTTATAAGGCTTTTCGACCGATTCCATTTAGACTCACGAGATCTATATAGA